>JAENVX010000122.1 GCA_016650355.1 Bacteroidia bacterium
ATCTACACCATCTATTTTCTTAACTTTGCCCGCCCAATAGCTATTGGGCAGAAATATGATTGAGAAACTAGAAGAAATAAAGCTCAGGTTTGAAGACGTTGGTCAATTGCTGGCTCAGCCGGAGACCATGAAAGACATAAAAAAATTCAGCCAGCTAAGTAAAGAATATAGAGACCTTGAAAAGGTGGTGAAAAAATATGACGACTTCACCAAAGCCGTAAGAGGAATAGATCACGCCAAGGAAGTGCTGGAGGAAGAGAAAGATCCGGAGATGCGGGAACTGGCCAAGATGGAATTGGATGAGCTTACCCCTAAACGGGACGCACTGGAAACGGATATCAAAGATTTATTAATGCCTAAAGATCCCAATGATGATAGAAATATTATTCTTGAAATACGTGCAGGAACTGGAGGTGATGAAGCCTCTTTGTTTGCTGGAGATCTTTGGCGGATGTACCAGCGATATTGCGAAGAAAATGGTTTCAAAATGTCGGTGATGGATGTAACAGAGGGCACGGCAGGTGGCTACAAGGAGGTGATAAGCAGCGTTGAAGGCGATGGTGCCTATGGGGTTTTTAAATATGAATCGGGTGTGCATCGCGTGCAGCGCGTGCCTGCCACTGAAACGCAGGGAAGGGTACACACATCAGCGGCTTCGGTAATTGTATTGCCGGAAGCAGAAGAAGTGGATGTGGAAATTAATCCTGCGGACATCGAAGTTATAACTTCCCGATCGGGTGGGGCTGGTGGGCAGAACGTAAACAAAGTTGAAACGAAAGTCCAGATGACGCATAAGCCCACAGGCATCGTCATCACGTGCCAGGTAGAACGATCTCAACTTGGTAATCGCGAACGGGCCATGGTAATGTTGAGAGCAAGATTATATGAACGTGAAGTTGAACGGAAACAAGCAGAGGTTGGTGCTTCTCGCAAAAGCCAGGTTCGCACTGGCGATCGCTCAGAAAAAATAAGAACATACAATTATCCGCAGAGCCGTGTAACGGACCATCGTATTGGCTATACACAACACAACTTGCCAGCTGTAATGAATGGTGATATAGGAGGATTTATAGAACAGCTAAAAATTGCTGATACCGCTGAGAAGATGTTGGAGAGTAGATAATTATCAATTTGTCGATGTGTCAATTAGCCAATGGATGCAGGGTTACATTGAACATTGGCTAATTGAATATTAATTAATTACTTTCTTCTGTCTTTTTCAGTTCTTCATCTAAAATCTTCTGAATGATTTCCTGCTGGCGTTCGTCAATTTTTTGATCTGTCTTTGCCTGCTTTTTCATGAAACGGAACATGGCGTTTTTCTTAATTTCGTAGGCAATAAAGACCGTGTATTTATTTTCCTTTTTGCTGAAGTATTTTTCCTCACCGATTTTTTTCAAATTGGCAATGTCTGTGTTCATAGTTTCGCGTACCAGGCTCTGAAATTTATCGGCTACATCAGCGGCCCTTTCATTTTCGGTTTGCCCTAAATATTGATCGGTCACTTGTTTCATGGTGGTGTTCACCTGTCCTGCTAAAATAGATTTTGCTTCAATGTCGGCTTTGCCTCGCGCAATGTTATC
The DNA here is from genome assembly GCA_016650355.1 of Bacteroidia bacterium. Classification (GTDB taxonomy): domain Bacteria; phylum Bacteroidota; class Bacteroidia; order Cytophagales; family Cyclobacteriaceae; genus ELB16-189. The sequence continues at coordinate 1,584 of JAENVX010000122.1, forward strand.
GGCTGAACTTACTCCTTTGCCTGTTGCCCGAAAGAAACGGTTGTTGGATTCATAGGCGGATCCGCGAAAAGGTTCTTTCACTTTTTTACCCAGGATGCCAGAAGAACAAGCGGACCCAAGTACAATAAGCGTGAGGACAATGAGTTTCGTTTTCATAACATGAGAATTTGAAGTTTTAGAGGTGCCCCCCATGAGCTAAAGTAGTAAAAATTGTGCCAGAATTATGAATTGATAATAATCTGCCATCGAAATGCCCACTTCCACTTCAAAGTGTAGTTATGAATACCTGCTTGCTTCAAAATAGTTATCAATTCTTGTTTTTTGAATGCCCGTAGCACAGAGAGTGGTGCATCATATTGCACCATGGATGATCGGGAGAAGAAACGTGTCAATAGTTTTATAGAATAATATGCGAGGGGATGTCTGTGAAGATCATTTACCACAATTCCAATTTCAGCTTGAGTTTTCAGTTGTTTGAAAAGTGCTATCAATTGCTCACTATCAAAGTGATGTAAGAATAAGGTTGTCAGAACAACATCAAATTTTCTTTCCTGAAACTCTTTCGAGAAAATATTCTGAGCTTCAAATTCGATATTGCCGTGAGCTGTTGAATGCTCCTTGGCAAAGGCGACAATGCTTGGATTGGCATCAATACCAACATGAGCTACAAGTCTTCCTTCCTTTTTTGCCTGCTTGGCAATTAACTTCAACATTTCACCACTGCCGCAACCAAGATCAACAATTGATGTTGTTTTTTTTGGATCAACTTTGTGAAGGAGTTTCTTCAGTCCATTTAAGGTAGCGGCATTGCCGCCCAACCAATGATTTATAACATCTAGTTCACGCAACGTTTGATCTACCACTTTGCCATGGCATGTTAGATCGTCCATGATCTCCATTCCATTAGAGCGACTTGTGAAATCAACCGCTGTGCTCAATGATTTTCAATTTTAAGGATCATGCTCTCCAGCGTTAGTCCAGGCCCAAAGGCAAAACTCAAAATTCGCTTGCCATCATCTCCACTATGTAGACTATTTAACAATTCATTAAGCACAAAAAGAACAGTTGGGGATGACATATTGCCAAACTTTTTCAGAACTGCGTAGGCGAACTGATTTTTTTCCTTCTCTATCCCAAGTTCTTGTTCAATGGCTTCGACAATTTTTTTACCGCCCGGGTGGATTGCGAAAAAATGAATGTCAGAAAGTTTTTGTGAAATGTTTGATAATAAAGACGTTGTAAGTTGACCGATACCCTTTCGGATTGCCTCAGGAACATAGGAAGATAGCTGCATTTCAAACCCCACGTCTCCGATTGACCATGCCATATCTTGTTCACCATCAGAGGCGATGTCGCAATAGAAGCTTTCTGGAACCAAATTAAGACCCTGGCGCGGTTTTGATTCAATTAGCAAGGCCGCTGCACCATCTGCAAATAAAGCATTGGCGAGCATGTTGTTTTCGGTATTTTCCTTTTGGAAATGAAGAGTGCACAATTCAGTGCAGACAACTAACACCTTTGCATTTGATTGTGACTGACAAAAGGTATCGGCTAATTTTATGGCATTGAAGGAGGCATAGCAGCCCATAAAATTGATACACGTTCTGTGAATATTGGAATTCAGCTTTAATGATTTTACCAAATCGATATCAAGTCCTGGCGCATACATTCCGGTGCAACTAACAACAATCAAGTGTGTAATGGAATTCATAGTCACAGCCTTTGGCAGACAAGTTGAGACAGCTTGCAAACTCAGGTCGAGCGCATGCTGTCGAAAAACATCCAGCCTTCTTTTAGTTGAGGGAAATGGTTCTAAGTTTTTTGTGTTGGAATAAAATTTAAACCCATCCTGTTTTCCATAATCATCAAGTACAGAATGACGCGACTCAATGCCGGTAGCACGAAATAATGCCCGAAGTTTTCTCTCATCATCTCCGCTCAACTGCATTGCGCGAACCATAAATTCAGCAATGGTTGGTTGACTGAATTTATTTGGGGGAACTGCAGTGCCTATCGAGGTGATGTAACTCATCTGTCAAGTATAACCCAAAAAAACCTATCTTGTTAAAATAGTTCGCGTTATGTTTTCAAAGTCCACCTGGCTCCACCTTCGTATTCCATTTTCCTTTTTCCTGATGCCCGTTTACCTTTTTGCATTAGGTATCTCCCCCAATTTTAGCGAGTCACGTTTGATCTGGTCTTTTATCATTGTTCACTTTTTTTTGTACCCTGCAAGTAATGGATACAACAGTTATTTCGATAAAGATGAAAACAGTATTGGCGGACTTAAGAATCCACCACCAGTAAATAAGTGGCTATATTATACTTCCATACTCTTTGATTTTATTGCTATTGCACTTGGCTTTTTAAAAATTAGTATGCTATTCGCTGCGATGCTTCTGTTGTATGGCTTAGTCTCAAAAGCGTATAGTCACCCCTCAATCCGATTAAAGAAATTTCCGTTTGTAGGCTTGTTTGTGGTTGCTCTATTTCAAGGCTTTTTCACTTTTTTATTGTGTTATGTTGGGATCAACAATTTTGGATTAGAGAATCTATTCAATAGTCGAGTATTAGTTCCAGCGGCACTTTCAAGTCTTATTCTTTTGGGCACCTATCCGATGACTCAAATTTATCAACATGAAGAAGATGCCAAGAGGGGAGATCGAACCATAAGCATTTGGTTGGGAATCAGGGGTACTTTCGTTTTTGTCTTGGTAGTTTTTACTATCGCTGCTGCAGGGTATGTGTTTTATTTCTATACATTCTATTCACTTCAGTATGGCCTTTACTTCCTGGTTTTCCTGTCTCCAGTAGTTATTTATTTTCTTGTTTGGTTTTTTCTAGTGCTTAGGGAACCTTCCAAAGCAAATCACCGCAATACCATGCGTTTGAATTTCATTTCGGCACTTTGCCTCAATGCATTTTTCATTTATTTCTTCCTAGACTCCAGTCAAGTCTTGCAGGCAATCAAAGCAGGATACTAAAAGGCTCGAATCAGAGTTGAAACGACACATTTTCATGAATTGGATAAGATTGGAATTAATTCAAATACATTTTTTGTTTAAGGTAGTACCCCGTATTTTTGCCCATCTTTTTTAAATACCTTAAAACGAGAATTTTATGGCCAAATCAAATAAGAAATCTTCAGCCAAGGCATCCAGAAAACCGGTAGTCAAGGCAAAGCCTAAAGCAAAAAAAGTAGCCCCAAAGGCCCAAACCAAAGTAAAAAAGGCAGCTCCTAAAAAGAAAGCAGCCAAGAAAGTAGTAGCAAAGAAGATTGCTAAGAAAGTAGTTGCAAAAAAGGTTACTAAGAAGGCCCCAAAGGCACTAGTAAAGAAAGTTGCACCTAAGAAAGCAGCTGTAAAAAAGGTGGTCGTTTTAAAGGCTCCTAAGCTTCCCAAAGCTCCAAAGGAACCCAAGGCGCCAAAAGCACCAAAGCCGCTCACGAGAAAGCAGGAGGCAATGGCTATTCCAAAAATAGCACCTCAATTAAATATATTTCCCGTGATCACACAACGTCCGATTGCACACAAGCCGTCTAAACCTTCCAGCACCCCAGACGATAAAACTCGTTATAGTGAGGTTGAGTTGAGAGAGTTTGAAGTACTGATCTTAGGAAAGCTAGAAAAGGCACGTGATGAGTTTAAAATATTGAAGGAAACGCTGAATCGCAATAACGATGCAGGTACCGATAGCACCTCAGGCGGAAACACAAAAGTGTTGGAGGATGGTGCTGAAACTGCTGAAAAGGAAAATTTGAGTCAGCTAGCAGCCCGTCAGTTGAAATATATGACCAATCTTGAAAATGCTTTGGTGAGAATAAAAAATGGCACCTATGGAATTTGTTCCGTTACCGGAAAGCTTATTTCAAAGGAGAGATTGATAGCTGTACCTCATACCACGCAATCAATTGAAGCCAAAATGATGAGGCAAGACTAAAATCAGTTTCCGGTTGCCATTCATTGGTAACTGGCAACCCGTTACCTATGGACTTTTTACAAAACCACATTGAAGCATTAATTTTTTGTTCACCTGTACCGACCAAGGTAGTTGACCTAAAGACTTGTTTGTCGGAAATGTTTAATGCAGATGTTCCCGAAGACGATATTACAGCAGCTATCCAACGCATTGAAGAGAAATTTCAAGCGGAGGAGTATTCGTTTCAACTCTATAAAGGTGGAGGCGGTTTTCAGTTTTTGACAAAGCCAGCATACCAGGCTAGTATCGGCATCATGTTGAAGCAGCAATCTAAGAAGAGACTGTCCACCTCTGCAATGGAAACACTTTCCATCATTGCCTACAAACAACCTATTTCCAAAACGGAGGTAGAAAATATACGTGGTGTTAACTGTGACTATGCTATTCAGAAGCTTTTAGATAAAGGCTTAATTGAGATACGAGGTAAAGCAGAAACAATTGGAAGGCCAATGTTGTACGGGACAAGCGCCAAGTTTATGGAATACTTTGGCATCAACGATATTAATGAATTACCCACACCAAAGGACTTCACTCAGGAAGTTAATACCATCGGGGAGACATCAGACAATCAATAAAAAATTGGTAGTCGGTATTCGGTAACCTGTTTTTTGAACTGCTTGCCGATCACTGATCACCGATTACCAATAAGAAATGGCACAACGCATTAATAAAAGTAAAAGCCCTAAGGGGAAGGGAACCTCTTTCGGTAAGAAATCAAGTGCTGAAAAGGCATTTAGAGGTAAGAAGAAACCAAGAACAGATGATTCATTTGGTGATGAACGAAAGTCACCGACCTCGTCTTATTCCAAACCATTCCGGGGAGGCCCAACAAAGGGAAGTCGCACGGGAGGGTTTTCCAAACCAAGAGACGAACGTGGAGCTGGTGATTTTAAAAAGCCATTTCGCAGAGAAGGCGGAGAAGAGAAGCCTTTTCGCAAATCAGCAGGCTCATCATCATTTGGCAGACCAGGAGGTTTCTCAAAACCTGATTTTAAAAGGCCGTATAACAAGGGCGATGAAGGATCGTCCGATGCTGAAGGTGGCAAGCCAAGATTTTCAAAGCCATTTCGCAGAGAAGGTGGAGAAGAGAAGCCTTTTCGCAAATCAGCAGGCTCATCATCATTTGGCAGGCCGGGAGGTTTTTCAAAACCTGATTTTAAGAGGCCGTATAACAAGCGCGATGAAGGATCGTCTGATACAGATTCCGACAAACCAAGATTTTCGAAGCCATTTCGAAGTGAAGGCGGAGACGAGAAGCCATTTCGTAAATCAACAGGTTCGTCTTCATTTGGAAGGCCAGGAGGTTTTTCAAAACCTGATTTTAAGAGGCCGTATAACAAGCGCGATGAAGGATCGTCCGATGCTGAAGGTGGCAAGCCAAAATTTTCAAAACCTTTTCAGAGTGAAGGAGGAGATGAAAAGCCCTTTCGCAAAACAGAAAGTTCTTCTCCATCCTTTAGCAAAGAAAGAAGTTTTGGGAAAACAGAGGGGGATTTCAAAAAGCGTGGCGAAGACTCGTCTGACTCCCGTTCAGAGAAACCAAAACGTTTTGAAAAGAAGCCTTTTGGTGATAGCGAACTAAGACCTTTTGTTAAAAAAAGAATTGTACGCTCTGGCAAATCCTTTAAGCCCAAAGTTTGGGAAGATAAGCCTTCGGATGGACTGACGCGATTGAATAAATATATTGCAAACAGTGGAGTGTGCTCTCGCAGGGAGGCAGACAATTTAATAACGATGGGTCTTATTTCGGTGAACAAAGTAACCATCACTGAACTAGGGTATAAAGTTAAACAGGGTGATCAGGTTCGTTACGAAGACAAACTGCTGAAAGCCGAAAAACCAGTTTACATTTTATTGAATAAGCCGAAAGGGTTTATCACCACAACGGATGATCCTCAAGAACGCAACACGGTGATGAACCTGGTAGCAAGTGCTTGTAAGGAACGCATTTATCCGGTTGGAAGGCTAGACCGTAATACAACTGGTTTGCTTTTGTTGACCAACGATGGGGACTTGGCAGAAAAACTTATGCACCCTTCGTACAAGGCAAAAAAAATCTACACGGTAGAGTTGGACAAGGCCCTTACAAAAAATGATTTCATTAAAATCCAGGAGGGTGTTCATTTGCAAGAAGGCAAAGCAATGGTTGATGAGATTGCAATGATCTCAGATGATAGCAAAACGGTTGGTATTGAGATTCACATTGGATGGAACCGTGTGGTGCGTAGAATTTTTGAAACACTCGGCTATGACGTTGTACGACTTGATCGCTCGGTGTATGCCGGCCTGGATAAAAAGGAAATTGGCCGTGGCGAATGGAGATTTCTAAAGCCAGAAGAAATCGTAAAGCTGAAGCATTTTAAAGGGTAACTGATATTAGGTTTAGCCACGGACTCGCAGATAGGTTTTGTCTGAGAATCCGTGGCTTTTCTTTAACACCGTTCGTCCCATTTCAAATTCGTAATACCACTTTCCTTTCTTAGTTTTATCATCGTTCAACCTATATCGATGAAAAAACTATTTCTTGTTTTGTTGTGTGCATTTTCCATTGTTGGTTATGCTCAGAAAAAATCAACTATTCCTGTCGTCCCAAAGAAACCACTTACTCATAGTGTATATGATGATTGGAAAGAAATAAATTATAAGGCCATCACACCTGATGGAGCGTTCGCGGCATTCACGGTTAATCCACAAGACGGTGATGGTAAAGCGATATTTTACAACTTGAAAACAAATGTGCAAGATTCCGTAAAGCGGGCTTCGGATATTCTTCTCACGTTCGACAGTAAACAGGCAATCTTTAAAATCAAACCACAACAAACACTAGTTAAAGACCTTCGTAGGCAAAAGAAGAAAAAGGAGGAGCTGCCAAAAGATTCTTTAGGAATTTATACACTCGCTACTAAACAAATTGAAAAAGTGGCGGATGTAAAATCGCACAAAGTGCCTGAGAAATCCGGAGGATGGCTAGCCTATCAACTTGACGTAAAAGCTGAAGCTAAAAAATCTCCAAAGGATAAGGCAGACACTCTTAAAAAAACGGATCCCATCAAGACAAAGAAGCTCAAGAAGAACTCGGATGAAAATGGCTATACGTTAATTGTTAGGAAACTTTCTAATGGAGAAGAAAATCAGTTTGGGTTTGTAAAGGAATATGTTTTTGCAAAGTATGGTCAGGGGTTGCTTTTCGCTACCACCGGAAATGACACTACACTTAAACCAGGAGCCTATTGGTACGACCTGCAAAAAGAAATACTAACACAACTTCATGAAGGAAAATCAAAATACAAATACAAAGGACTATCCATAAGCGAGGATGGAACTCAAGCAGCATTTCTTCTTGACATTGATTCAACTAAAGCACCAATTCATTATTTCAAATTATATCATTGGAAGAATGGTGATGCAAGAGCATCTGTTATGGCCGATGAAAAATCAAAGGGTATTCCTCAAGACTGGCAGGTGAGTGAGCATTACAGTCCTGTTTTTTCCAAGAATGGCTCCACACTATACTTAGGTACTTCGCCTAAGCCAATTGTGCAAGACACCACACTGCTCACAGAAGAGATCGTGAACGTTGAAGTATGGCACGGAGATGATCAATACATTTATCCGCAACAAAACAAACAACTAGAGTCAGAAAAAAAGAGAACCTATTTGGCCGCTATTAATCTTTCCAATCAAAGCCTGATACAACTTGCCAGTAAAGAAGTGCCAGAGATTGAATTGGGAAATGAGGGTAATGCGAATGTTGCCCTGGGCGAAACGAATGTATCCTATCGTAAAATGATTACTTGGGACCCAAGAACCTATAAAGATTTTTACCTCTATGGAAAAGGTGATGGATCACGTAAGACCGTTGCAACAAAGATAAAGGGCAATGCTAATCTATCGCCTAAAGCAAATTATGTGTATTGGTTTAGCCTGACAGATACTGCCTGGTTTATATATTCTGTTGCCAATGAAGAAACCATTAATATCAATCAGAATCTAAAGGGAAAATTTGCAGACGAAGAGGATGATCATCCAGACTATCCGGAACAATATGGCTCCGTGGGTTGGGTTGGAGATGATCAACTTTTCTTAGTATATGATCGCTATGATATATGGGCATTTGATCCTGAAAATAAGAAGCCCCCAGTGAACCTGACTAAAATTGGAAGGAAAGAGAAAACAGTTTTCAGATATGTGAAGCTTGATTCTGACAAACGGTTCATTGATGAGAATGAAGAAATTATTTTATCGGCTTTTAACGAAACCACAAAAGCTTCTGGGTACTATAAACTTTTTATGAAGGATGGAAAATTGACAAAGTTAGTACTTGACAATGCACGGTTTGGAGGAATTGTAAAGGCAAAGAACTCCAATCAAATTCTCTTTACGCGAGAATCATTTCGTGAATTTCCAGATGTGTGGTCAAGTGATTTGTCCTTCAGCTCACCAAAAAAAATCAGTGAGGCAAACCCACAAATGAAAAACTATTTCTGGGGAAGTGTAGAAATGGTAAACTGGACTTCACTTGACAATATCCCGCTCAACGGGCTGCTTTACAAACCGGAAGGTTTTGATCCTAAAAAGAAGTATCCCATGATTGTTTATTTCTATGAAAAGGAAAGTGATAACCTCAATTCGCATATCAAACCGGAACCTCTGAGATCTTCCATCAACAGGAGCGTTTATACCAGCAATGGGTATTTGGTTTTTGTTCCGGATATCGTTTATAAAATTGGATTTCCCGGAGAGAGTGCACAGAATTGCATCATGCCAGGTGTAACATCATTGATTGCAAAAGGATTTGTGGATGAAAAAAACATTGGCATACAAGGCCACAGTTGGGGAGGATATCAAACGGCTTATCTAATTACACGAACTAAGCTTTTCAAAGCGGCAGAAGCAGGAGCACCCGTAGCGAATATGATCAGTGCATATGGAGGGATCCGCTGGGAGAGTGGCATGAGTAGAATGTTTCAATATGAACATTCACAAACGCGACTTGGGGGAACACTTTGGGAAAAGCCAATGCTATTCATTGAAAACTCGCCCATATTTTTTGCTGATAAGATTCAAACCCCTGTGCTTTTGTTGCACAACGATGCAGACGGTGCTGTACCCTGGTACCAGGGAATTGAAATGTACATGGCCCTGAGAAGACTTAACAAGCCCGTGTGGATGTTAAATTATAATGGTGAACCACATTGGCCTGTAAAGAGGGAGAACCGCATTGATTTTCAGACACGCATGATGCAGTTCTTTGATTACTATCTGAAGGACTTGTCTAAACCCGAGTGGATGAAAAATGGAGTGCCGGCAATAGAGAAAGGAATTAATAAAGGATATTGAATTCGGTAGAGATCAGTTATCCTTGCCATCATTTTTGAAATATTTGTCTTCGTCAAACGCTTCTTCAGGTTTTCTCTGAACAGGACCTATTTCAAGTATTTTGAATTCTGTTCTGCGGTTACGCTGGCGGCCATCTGGGTTGTCAGATCCATCAGGATTGGTGTTGCGGGCAATGGGGCTCTCTTCTCCATACCCTTTAGCCACCAACTTTTCTGGCGCGATTCCTTTTCGAATAAGATAGTTCACCGTTGACTCTGCCCTGCGTTGCGAGAGTTGAATATTGTAGGCATGCGATGCGATACTATCGGTATGTGAACTCATTTCGATTTTTATCTCGGGATTGTCTTTTAGTAACTCTACCAGTTTGTCAAGTTCTACAGCTGCATCTGCTCGGATATCAGATTTGTCTAGCTCGAAATAGATGTTATTAAGTACAAAGACTTTGTTTTTCTCAAGCCTCTCAAGGACGAGAATAGTATCCAGCGTGATCTCTGTAAGTAAATCTTTTAATGTTTCAACGGGGACGGATTTTCCAATAGTCGTATAGGGTTGACGCTTTACCAAATAACCGTCTGTCTCTCCAATTAAAGTATAGTTTTCATTTTCGTATACTCGGAATAAAAACTTGCCATCGTTGCCGGTCACAAAATCCTGCATCGCGTCACCCTTGCCATCAAGCAAAGTAACTTTGGTATTGGGTAAAATTTCACGAGTGCTATCACCTTTCTTAGGCGTAAGGGTAACGCCTTGCAGCGTGTAATTAACTACTTTGAGATTAGGATCCTCGTTGACAAACGTATAAATATCATCATCACCTTTTCCTTCAGCGCGATTAGAAGTAAAGAATCCTCGATCAGGACGGAATAGAAATATGCCAAAGTCATCGCCTGTAGAGTTTACGGGTTGCCCAAGGTTGTCGACTTTATTTTTGCCATTGGCCCTGTTCACAACAAAAATATCCAGCATACCATAGCCTGGCTGTCCGTCAGATGAGAAATACATTTTACCATTGTCCGAAATGAAGGGGAACAGTTCATCTCCAGCTGTATTGATTTCAGGGCCCAGGTTACGCACCTTACCAAATCTTCCACGGCTATCCATTTGAGCCGTATACAGATCCAATCCACCATAACCGCCTTTTCGGTTGGAGGAAAAATATAATGTTCTACCATCCGGACTAAACGCAGGTGTAGATTCCCAAACGTCTGGTTGATTTATATTGATTAGTTGAGGTTCAGTCCATGCTCCATTTCTAAATCTGGAAAGGTATAGGTCAACGTCACTCGTGCCTTTACGCCTGCCGGTGTTCCCCTTTCCAAACACCATTGTTTTTCCATCTGGAGAAAACGTTATGGTGCCTTCATTCACTACAGGTGAGTTGATTGTTTCGGGTAATGTGGCAATTGTATTTACGTCAACCACCGCACCTTTGGTAGAGGCTTTATAAAGATCTGAGAAGGGAGTACCGGTAGCTTCATAAATTTTTCCGGTGCCGCGGGAGGAGGTAAAATATAATTCACTGTTAAGGTAAACTGGAGCGTATTCACTCAAGGGTGTGTTAATAGCTTCCAGATTTTTAATCCTATAATAATTTTCTTTCTCAGCAAGTTGCGCCAGGTAATTGAGGCCATCGAGTTCCTTTGAAGCCCTCTCCTTCATTTTTTCATCGGCTGCACCGATCCGAATATCTTCCAGTTGCTTTCTCGCTTCATCATATTTACCATTGGCTCGAAGTGCCTGAGAATAAAATAGGTGAACCGAATCTTTGTCGATACCAGCCCCACCTGCTTTGGCGTAAAATTGTTCGGATTCTTTGATTCGATTAGATAGTCGAAAGGATTCGGCTACATAATAATTGGCCTTTCCATTTGATGGTTGTTTTGCTAATTCGTCCTGGTAGTAATTGATAACAGTTTGGTATTTACCCATCCTGAATTTTTTCTGAATCTTCTTTTCAGCACTGCATGAAAAAAGCAGGATGAGTATAATAAAACCGTAGGAATACGTAAGCTTCATGCAGCGCTTTAACAAATTGGAGCTAAAGTTAATAAAAAGATGCAACTGCATCCCTTGGATAAAATGGCAAATCCGGGTTGGCAACTTATTTGAATTTAAACTATCCTCCGGCTACCGTAGATTTGGGTAGGTATTTACCCAACCATGTTTTATCAACGGTTGTTAGCCAGGCTTTATCGAAATCTGATTTTGTTGCCACCAGGTTATCAAACGTAAGGGTGGAGGCAGTAAGTCTGCCTGAAAGAAATATATTTTTTAATTCTTGGAGATAAAATGTCTGCACTTCATTCTCGATTTGGAACGCCACCAGTCCACGGTCGAAGAAATTAATCCCGCCTTCCTGCTGCAAAGATTTGAGAATGCGAACAGAGCCATCAATTGAACAACCGCTAGCATCATTGTAATTCTCATCCACGGCTAAAATAACAAACTGATTACGTTCGATTTTAAATGACGTCTTCAGTTCTTGACCATGCGCTTTCCATTGTTCGCAAAACGCTTTCAGACTTCCCATGAGGTGTTTTTCTTCCTCTGAATTTAGTGGTCTATCAGATTGATAAATCCAAATGCGGGCATTGGGTGGGAGGGCATCAAATGGAACAAACATATCTGAATTTTAGAATATTGAACACGACCTTATAAACCTTGCGCTTCTGCTATAAGTTCCGCAATGTCTTTCACTTTTACTACGGCTTCTTTCTCTTTGTTTTTTACTCCATCACTCATCATGGTCATGCAAAACGGGCAGGCGACTGCAATTGTTGTTGCACCAGTAGCGAGGGCTTCTTCGGCTCTATCCACGTTAATGTCTTTTTTTCCTTTTTCCGGTTCTTTAAACATTTGCGCTCCCCCCGCTCCGCAGCAAAGGCCTGTTGTACGACAACGTTTCATTTCAACTAAGTCGGCATCAAGCGACTCTAACACTTCACGCGGTGCTTCGTAAATTTGGTTAGCACGGCCAAGGTAGCAAGAGTCGTGATACGTAATTTTTTTTCCTTTAAACGCACCACCTTCGTTCATTTTTATTTTCCCCTCGCTGATAAGTTGATTGATAAAAGTGGTGTGGTGGACTACTTCGTAATTTCCCCCTAACTCGGGATATTCATTTTTTAAAGTATTGAAACAATGTGGACAAGCCGTCACAATCTTCTTTATATTGTAGCCATTCAAAACATTAATGTTGTTCATAGCTTGCATCTGAAAAAGAAATTCATTGCCAGCTCTTCTGGCAGGATCACCGGTACAAGTTTCTTCTGTTCCTAACACGGCAAAGTTTGTTCCAACGGCATTAAGGATTTTTACAAATGCCTTTGTTACTCGTTTGGCGCGATCATCATAGGAACCAGCGCAGCCCACCCAAAACAAAACTTCAGGTGTTACGCCTTTTGCGGTAAGTTCAGCAAGAGTAGGAACGTTCATAATTTTAGACTAGCTAGACGATGTTCATTAACAGTTTTCTTAAAACGAATTTCATTGACACTATTTTTCTTCCTTACTCCAATTGAACCTATCGGCAGCAGAAAATTTCCAAGGAGCAAAACTGGTTTCAATGTTTTGGAACATAGCATTCCATTGGGCTGGTGAACCCGACTCTTCCATGGCCACATACCTGCGCAACTCCAAAATAATTTCGAGAGGATTAATTAATATCGGGCAGGCCTCCACACAGGCATTACAGCTTGTACAAGCGTTTATTTCTTCTTTCGTGATGTAGTCGCCTAATAAAAATTTTCCATCATTTAATCCTGCGCCACCAGTTCCCAGACTTTTGCCAACGTGTTCCATTCTATCACGGGTATCCATCATGATTTTGCGAGGTGACAATTTTTTCCCCGTCAGGTTAGCCGGACATTCTGATGTACATCTGCCACATTCAGTACACGAGTACGCAGCCATTAAATTATTCCAACTCAGGTCATTGATGTCTTTGGCACCAAATTTTCCAGGCTCGGCAGGAAGATTGGCATCCGTTGTTGCAAGACCCAACATGGATTTCACTTCGCGGGTTACTACTGGCATATTGTTAATATGGCCTTTGGGTTCAAGGTTGGAGTAATACGTATTCGGAAACGCCATAAAAATATGCAAGTGCTTGGAGTACGTGATGTATAATGTGAATCCAAGTATGCCTATGATGTGAAACCACCAGGCAAACCGCTCGATATTAATTAGTGTTGAAGTACTGTATTGTTGTAATCCCGAAGTTAAGAATGTGCTGAGAAAAAGAACTCCGGTAGGAGTATAATGGTCATCACGTGTTTGAAGAATCTGATCAGAGGCATTCATAGTGAAGATGGCAAGCATCAAAACAATCTCAATAGTCAGAATCAGATTTCCATCAAGTGTTGGCCATTTGGTCATTTCTGCTGATTGGAAACGAGGTATTTTAATAACATTTCTACGGATAAGAAAGACTACGCAAGCCAGAAGAACGGCTAAAGCGAGAAACTCAAACACATTCATCAATATATTATATAATCCTCCAAGATAAGGAGCAAAAATTCGATGAGTTCCGGATAGGCCATCGATCATGAATTCTAGCACTTCAAGGTTGATTACCAGAAATCCTACATAAATAAAAAAATGTAGGATAGCCGGGATGAAACGTTTGAACATTTTTTTTTGTCCAAAGGCAATCATCAGCACGTTGTTCAGTCTTTCGTTTTTACGATCCGATATTTCCTGCTTTTTACCTAGTCGAATATTATCAAGGATCCGCAGTACCCTTTTACGGATAAGATATCCAGCCACGCCAAGGGTGATGAAGAATAGAATTTGCTGAAGCATTGCCATACTCAAACTTAGGAATAGCGATTCATTGTGCCAATGTCTGGCTAAAAAATTAGGGTTAATCTTGCTAAGCCAGGTTTTCATATTGACATTATTCTATTACTTTTGTCGCCCTGTCGCGCCTTTAGGCGCTGTATTTCATGGTGACGTAGCTCAGTTGGTAGAGCAAAGGACTGAAAATCCTTGTGTCGGGGGTTCAATTCCCTCCGTCACCACTTCAAAATGCTGATCTTATGTCAGCATTTTTTGTTATGTATTATGTCTACATTTTGCAGAGTCAAAAGAATGACTCCTTTTACAAAGGATCAAC
>JAENVX010000123.1 GCA_016650355.1 Bacteroidia bacterium
TCCCATGGCATCGCCAATCGCTGAGCCTACTAACATTCCTAATACTTTGTTGTAATAAACATCTTCCGGAATTTTTGAAATACTGTTTTCCTTTTCTTTTGTAGTACTAGCCTGGCCCTCTTTATTTATTTCGGGTTGACATGAACTGAATAATGTTAGTGATATCGATAGGATAGAAAGGACGTGTTTCATTTATTTAAATAAGGGAGTTTCTTTTTTGGTAATGATTAATTGCCTTGCTAATTCGAGAAGTGCGGATTTTTCCTTCAGATTTAAATCGAAGGGTAGTTGCGCCAAGCCTATAATTCTACGCATGATTTCAACTCCACAAAACCCACAGAACAATTGGTTATCAAAACCTTGAGGTCGGCCGTAAAGTTCCAAAACATTCGTCAGCGCTCGACTTTCAACTTGCGCCATTTTTAAATGAGCCATCATTACACCCAAATCAAATTCTGCGCGACCAAAATGAGAGAACTCGGGATCGATTATTTTGATTCCGGTTTTGCCTCTAAGCCAACTACCCGGATAAAAATCTCCGTGTATCAGCGTTTGATGTGTTTGTAAATAAACATCGCCAAGCGGCACTATGTTTTCTTTTAGGATCGAGTTCTTTTTATAAGGTATCGATGCTGCTTGCAGCCCCGGCTGGATGGCATCTAAAGTAAAGCCATTGTCTTCCTGAAAAGGGTATTTAAAAATATGGGTGTGATTAAGAATCTTTAGCTCGGCATTTTCGGGAAATGTCTTGCGATAACCGATGGATGAATTGTGAAGATGAGAAATGAATCCCACCAGGCTTTCAAGGTCCTTATCCTCAAGTGTCGAGTTCTTTTTGTATACGAAAGTGCAATCAGTTGCCTCACCCAAATCTTCCAATGCTAATACGTAGTTTTTTTTATCGAAGCCAATTATGGCTGGGCAATACCGATGAAAGAAATTGTCATTTGATATTTCTTGATAAAAAGTTGCCTCTACTGCAATGCGATTTTCTGGTGCTGGTATCTGAGGATATTTTTCCACCCATGGCCTTGACTGTTTAATAACTATTGATGTCGAGTTAGTCTTTACTCGGAGCACAAAATTCATATTGCCCTCTCCCGGTTTTTCTACCGAAACAATTTTATCCGAAGCGGGTATCCATGAGTTTTGGTAGAGCAATTCCAGCAACTCTTCTTGATGGTCAAAATCGATGTAAACAGATTCTGGAAGAAATCTTTTAAAGTTTTCTTTTGGACTCATTTACGATGAAAGAAGCGTTAATTGGTTTTATTACTCAAGTAGGCCAAGGCCATTGCATACCCTTCCAAGCCAAACCCGGTAATTAAGCCGATGCACTTAGAGGTTATCAAACTCTTATGACGGAATTCCTCGCGAGCATAAACATTCGATATATGAACTTCCACAACAGGCGTCTTTATAGCGCCAATTGCATCATGAATGGCAACAGATGTATGCGTATAAGCACCTGCATTTAGCACTATGCCGTTATAACTAAATCCAACTTCGTGCAGCTTGTTGATGATTTCACCTTCAACATTTGATTGATAATAATAGAGATCAGCTCCTTTAAAACTCTCCTTTAGTTTCCCAAAGAAGGATTCAAAATCCATATTTCCGTAAACGTCTGGTTCACGTTTGCCGAGTAAGTTTAAATTGGGTCCATTTAGAATTAGTATTTTCATACTCGCTTATTTGGTGACTTTATGTTTTATGGGAAGCTTGTTCAGTTATAAGTTATATTTTGTAAAATCTAACAGAACTATCTTTGTCATACTTTCATTAAATTCATTGGAGCAGGATGTAGACAGTAAAAAGATGATGGACAAAAAATGGAATACAACAGTCTTCATTAACGCAAATTTAATTGTCTGTAAATGTCGCTAAATTAACCGGCAGTAGAACAAATATGGGTAGCATTAATTCCTGGGGGTTACACGTAAAACATTTCAAGAGCTATTTGAAGCTTGAGCGTTCCCTTTCAGACAACTCTATTGAAGCCTATCTGCGAGATGTAGAAAAGCTAAGTCAGTACGTTGAAATGACTCACCCAGCGCTTAGTCCAATGCAGCTATCATACAAACATCTTCAGGGATTTCTGCAGTACGTAAACGAATTGGGCATGAGTGCTCATAGTCAGGCTCGGATACTTTCGGGCATCAAGGGCTTTTATAAGTACTTGTTGTTTGAAGAGCTACTGGAGAAAGACCCTACAACTTTATTGGAAGGTCCCAAGTTGGGGCGTAAGCTACCGGATACACTTGGGTATCTGGAAATTGAGAAATTACTAGAGGCAATTGATTTATCAACTCCTGCCGGAGGAAGAAATCGGGCAATGATAGAAACATTGTATAGCTCCGGATTGCGTGTATCAGAATTGGTAGAGCTAAAGGTCGATAATGTTTATTTTGATATTGGGTTCTTGCGGGTGATCGGTAAAGGAAATAAAGAGCGGCTGGTGCCCATTGGCCGGGATGCCTTAAAATATTTGAAAATCTATCTGGAAGAAATTCGTGTACATATTTCCATTAAGAAAGGATTTGAAGGATATGTTTTTCTCAATCCCCGGGGAAAAAAAGTGACGAGGGTATTGATCTTCCTTATTATTAAAGCGCTTGCTGAAAAAATTGGCCTCCGCAAAACAATTAGCCCGCACACCTTTCGCCATTCATTTGCTACTCACTTAATAGAAGGAGGTGCAGACCTGCGGGCTGTGCAAGAAATGCTAGGCCATGAATCCATCACCACCACTGAAATTTATACACACCTTGACAGAGATTATCTTAAACAAGTGATCAAGGATTTCCATCCGAGAAGCTGATTGTTAAATAATAATAAGGAGGATTTTTTGAAAGCAGTAACCCAGTAGTCTAATGCCTATTTTGATTAGCTTTACACCATGAAATTTATTTTGTCAATCTTCTTATTTGCTGCCGTATTTGATCTTAGCGCTCAAAGTATCGAGGTGGAATACGATAAGAAAAAGGATATGTCTGCCTACAAAACATTCCAGTTTGGCGAGGCAGAAGTAATAACACCAAAAGACAAGCGGGTATTTGATGAGGCCAAAACAAGGGCGATTGCCAACGGTGCCATTGAGCGTGAATTAAAAGAGCGAGGCCTTCAACGTGTAGATTCAAATGCGCACTTGATTGTGTCATATATAATTGGATCCATGGAGCGTTCTTCCGTTTATAATGCAGGGCCTTTGGGTGGTACACCTGGAGTGGTATCCAGTGGCGCTACTATGAGGGATTACAATGAAGGAAGTTTTATCATAGACCTTAACGACAGAAGCGGCAATCTAATTTGGCGCGTTAATGCAGTTAGTAATTTTACGGAGGCTAATATGCAAGTTCAACTTGAGCAAACAGTAGATACGGGATTTAGAAAATTCCCTAACAAACCAAAGACTAAAAAAAGCAAGAAGTAGCATTGCATGTATAGATTTCTCGTCCGCCCATTTCTTTTTCTCTTCGCTCCTGAAACTATTCATTATTTAACTTTCAAAACTTTACGTTTCGCGTGTAAAGTACCTGGCATTGCTGGCATGCTACGAAATAGTTTTACGCTCAAAGACAAACGTTTAGGAAAAACAATACTTGGTTTGCATTTTCCGAACCCCGTTGGGCTTGCTGCAGGGTTTGATAAGGACGCAAAACTCATTGACGAGTTATCCTGCTTTGGTTTTGGGTTTATTGAAATAGGAACACTTACGCCCATTGGCCAACCTGGCAATGAATTACCAAGGTTGTTTAGATTGCCAGAAGATCAAGCGCTTATCAATCGAATGGGGTTCAACAATGGAGGTGTTGTAGAAGCTGTCCGGCATTTAAAAAATAGAAAGTCGAATGTGATAGTTGGAGGAAACATCGGCAAGAATAAAAGTACACCGAACGAAAATGCCTTTGAGGATTACAGAAAGTGCTTCGAAATACTTTATCCTCATGTAGACTATTTTGTGGTGAATGTAAGTTCACCCAACACGCCCAACCTTCGCGCATTGCAGGACAAAGAGCCGCTTAAAAAATTATTGACACAAGTGCAAGAATTGAGCATGGGCAAAGAGAAGTCGAAGCCGGTGTTATTAAAGATTGCTCCGGACCTTAATGAAGGTCAGTTAAACGATATTGTTGAAATATTACTTGAAACAAAAACAGATGGGGTCATCGCTACGAATACCACTGTTTCACGGGAAGGGTTGATAACAGCCCAGAATGAAATTAATAAAATTGGAGAAGGAGGATTGAGTGGCAAACCATTACTCAACCGTTCAAATGAGGTGATTTCTTTTCTACGAGCTAACCTTGGCAAAGACTATCCGATCATCGGAGTTGGGGGTATTATGTCATCAAAGGATGCGCTTGAAAAATTAAAAGCCGGTGCTGATCTTATTCAAATCTACACCGGCTTTATTTATGAGGGACCTGGGTTTATTAAACGGATTAACAAACATCTATTAAAGTCTACTCTTTAATTCCTGCCAGGTCAACAATAAAAGCAAATTCCTGAGCCGTTTCTTTGTAAACTTTGAACCGCCCCGTTGTGCCACCGTGCCCGGTTTCCATATTCGTACGTAGCAGCAAGGTGTTTTTATCTGTTTTCATATCTCGCAATTTGGCTACCCACTTTGCAGGTTCCCAATACTGCACTTGACTATCTTGCAGGCCTGTTGTCACCAACATGTTCGGATAGTTTTGAGGTTTTACCTGATCATAAGGCGAGTATTCCAACATATACATATAGGATTCAGGATTTTTCGGATTGCCCCATTCGTCAAATTCACCTGTAGTCAATGGAATACTGGTATCTTCCATGGTAGTTATCACATCTACAAAAGGAACCTTAGCAACAACTCCTTTGAAAAGTTCAGGCTTCATGTTAACAACCGCACCCATCAATAAGCCACCGGCACTTCCACCCATTGCAAATAGTTTTTCCGGGTTGGTATATTTTTCTGCAATCAAAAATTCTGCACAGTCGGTGAAATCCGTAAATGTATTTTTCTTTTTAAACATCTTCCCGTCCTCATACCACTGACGGCCCATTTCCTGCCCACCACGGATGTGTGCAATAGCATAAACAAACCCACGGTTAAGTAAACTCAATCGTGTAATTGAAAAGGTTGGATCAGTACTGGAACCGTAAGACCCGTAAGCATATAGTAGCGTAGGATTGTTCCCGTCTTTCTTCGTGCCTTTTTTGTAAACAATCGACATGGGTACTTCTGTTCCGTCTTGCGCAGTAGCCCATAATCGTTCTGTTTGAAAGTCATCTGGATTATAACCACCAACAATCTCTTGCTGTTTCAATAATTTGCGCTCCTTCGTTTTCATGTTGTAATCAAACGTAGAGGTGGGCGTAGTGAGCGATGTGTACCCGTATCTCAGCAGTTCCGTATCGAATTCAATATTGGTTGAAGGATAAACAGTATAAGCCTGTTCTCCAAAATTCAAATAATGCTGCGCACCGTTTTTTTGTTCGATCACACGCATAAGATTGTTGGCCATCGCCCTTTCACTTAATACCATATAGTCTTTGAAAATCTCAATCCCTTGCAAAAGTGTGTCTTTGCGATGTGCAATTTTTTCTTTCCAATTGGCCTTGGCTGTTTTTGACTCAGGCGTTTCCATCAGACGAAAATTCTGTGCATCGAGATTCGTGACCACATAAAATTTATCCTGCAAGTGATCAATGGAGTATTCTAATCCACGCTCACGTGTGCTAAAATTTTGCCACTTTCCATCAGGTATATTTGCATTTAGAATCTGGTAATCATTTGTGAGTGTGCTCCCAGACCAGATCACTAGGTATTTATCGGATTTGGTTTTATATATGCCTGTATAAAATGTTTCATCACTTTCATCAAACACATTCAAATCTTTTGCGGGATCTCCACCCAATTTGTGTTTAACAATCCAACGCGACCTCAGTGTTGTTGAATCTTTTCTGGTGTAGAAGAACGTTTTGTTATCGTTGGCCCAGGTTACAGACCCTTCTGTGTTGGGTATTGGAGTATCGGTAATCTTGCCTGTTGTAAGGTCTTTTACATAGACTGTATATCTTCTTCTGCTCACACTATCTTCCGCATAAGCCAGTAAATTATTGTTTTCACTTATTTGTAAACCGGTAACAGCATAATAGTCATGTCCCTTGGCCATTTCATTCACATTCAGCAATATTTCTTCGGCTGCTTCGAGTGAGCCTTTCTTACGACAGTAGATAGGATACTCTTTTCCTTCTTCATAACGGTTATAGTACCAGTATCCATTGTCCTTGTAGGGAACAGATTCGTCAGTCTGTTTGATACGGCCGATTATCTCATTGTAAATCTTTTCCTGAAGAGCCTCGGTATGGCTTAGGTTAGTCTTAAGGAAATCATTCTCGGCATTCAGGTAGTTGAGAACTTTTTGTGTTTGATCATCCTTCTGTTCCGCATTTTTTTGTTCATCTGTCAACTTCATCCAGTAGTAGTTGTCGGTGCGGTCGCCACTTAGTTTTTGAGGAACCTTCTCAGCTACTGGAGGAATAATTTCTTCACTCTCGTCTTCGTTTTTAGTGCTACACCCTGTTATGATTGCAAACAGAAATAGCGGATAGATTAGTAACTTTATTTTCATATAATAATAATGTTGGATTTTTAAAAATAAGTGCTTGTTTCGATCAGGCAATATAATCTCCTTATTTGGTAATTAACTTCCCCATAAGGAATAAGCATTAAAAATTCGATACAGCTCTATCATGAAAGTTAAATACCGCAGTGGTGTTTCAAAACCAGTCACTGATGGTTGAGTCAGAAGGTCGTTGAAATGCAACAGCTCCGTACTAATCCTTCTGTTTTTTTCTTAGTTTTGGGTACTTTTTTAACTAATGGCCGAAAACACCTACAAGTCCAATACTTTTAAGAAACCCGAGAAGGAAAAGAAAGCAAAAGGAGGAGGCAAATCTACATTCAGTTTCAACTTTGCTTTCTTTAAAGACCCACGCTTTACCCTGGCTGCCGGATTTTTTTTAGTGATCATCTCACTTTATTTATTCACAGCATTTGTTTCATACCTCTTCACCGGTAAAGCAGATCAAAGTATTTTTTTTACAGGAACTGAAGAACTTGGTGTTATCGATACGTTTTTACAAATCAAAGATTCAGGCATCGAGGCCGAGAACTGGTTCGGCCATGTTGGTGCGTTAACCTCTCATTATTTTATATTCAAATGGCTAGGTATTTCAGCCTTCTTCATCACACCCTTGCTTTTCTTGCTTGGGTTTCGAATGGTTTTTAAACGCGAGCTACTTCCAATTTTTTCAGTTTTCATTCTGGCCGTCTTCGCGGGATTGTGGATTTCACTTCTCTTGGGATACATAACGCATAGTATTTCCGGAGTTACCGAAATTAGTTTTCTGAGTGGTGGACTTGGTTATGAACTGGCCAGAATATCAGACGGCCTTTTGGGCTGGGGAACTTTCCTGGTCCTGGCATTGTCGCTGTTCATTTTCATTATCTATTTTTTCAATGTTACCACCATCAATGCTTTTCAGGTAAAAGATCCCAAGCCCATGGGCAATGATGCCATAGTAGCGGACGAGGATCTTAAATTTAAACCGACCTATACAGAAGACTCCGACAATTGGCCGCTACAAAAAGCAGATGAAACTGATCCGGTATTAGAGTTAAAAACGATTCCAGAAGAAAAACCAGTGCCGGTTGCACAAGAATTGAAACTTGATGTTGAGGATAAAAAACCCGAGAAAGCTAAAGCAGAACCAATTTTCACTGTTGAAGAACCCAAAACAGATACGGAAGTATTAGCGGAAAAACTGGTTGACGAAAAGGGATTGTACGACCCCACGTTAGAACTAAGCGGCTTTAAATTTCCTCCGCTCGAACTTTTGAGTGAGTACGAAATAAGTAAGGTTCAGGTAACGCAGGAAGAGCTCAATCAGAATAAAGACAAAATCCTTAGCACGCTGACCAATTTTAAAATTGGCATTCAAAGTATTAAGGCGACTATCGGCCCAACTGTTACACTATATGAAATAGTGCCCGAAGCAGGTATCAAGATTTCAAGGATTAAAAATCTTGAAGATGATATTGCTTTAAGTCTTTCTGCACTCGGTATCCGCATTATTGCACCTATCCCCGGCAAGGGAACTATTGGTATTGAGGTGCCAAATAAAAATCGCGAGATGGTAAGTATCCGTTCAGTATTAAGTTCTGAGCGCTTTCAAAAAACAGATAAGGAGCTTCCAATTGCCATTGGAAAAACCATCTCAAATGAGTTGATGGTAATTGACCTTGCCAAGATGCCACACTTATTGGTTGCGGGTGCAACGGGACAGGGTAAGTCGGTGGGCTTGAATGTTGTACTGACTTCATTGCTTTACAAGAAGCACCCAAGTCAATTGAAGTTTGTCTTGGTCGATCCAAAGAAAGTAGAGATGTCACTCTTCAGTAAGATTGAGCGGCATTATTTAGCTAAGCTTCCTAATAGTGAGGAGGCGAGAAACACAGATAA
>JAENVX010000124.1 GCA_016650355.1 Bacteroidia bacterium
GTCATTGTTGATTTTGATTTCAGTGCCGTCGGGAAGATGTACCATTGCTTTAATGCCGGAGACATCCGTACGGTTATTGTAGGAATAGTAATTAATCTCCACGTTGCCATATTTATTGATGCCTGCTTCTTTGAGGATCTTGATGACATAGTGTATGTTGAGGTTTTCCTGGAGGGAGAGTTAAACCCGTCTTTCAAAAGATTAAGAAACGCGATAGAAGAAACCCTCACGGAGTTCCAAGTCTACTCCAATCATAAGCTTCAGTTTGTATTCACAGACCCGTCTGTTGCCATGGGACAAAAGGCAAGAAATGAATTCATGACGGAATTGGCTGCAAAAGGAATCCAAGCACTACCGGTGATTGAGTCAAGGCATGGTGAGAGAACTGAGAAGATTGTTTTTCCTGGCGCGTTAGTTTCTTCCGGAGGGTTTGAAACAGGGGTTATGTTATTTAAGGGAAATCGCGCGATGGGTTCTCAGGAAGTACTTAACCAATCTATAGAAGGGATTGAGTTTGAATTGGCCAGTGCGATCTATAAAATCAGTAATGTCAATCGCAAACGAATAGGAATGATCAAAGGACATGGCGAACTTGATAGTCTTGATATTGCGAGTTTTAGCAGTGCACTTATTGATCAGTACGAGGTCTTCAATGTAAATCTTAACAGTAAGCCTGTAGTAGAGAACTATGATGTTTTAGTGATTGCAAAACCACGTCTGGGATTTACTGAGTCTGAAAAGTTTAAACTTGATCAGTATTTAATGAATGGAGGTAAGTTGCTATTCCTGCTTGATCGCCTTGACGCTGTGATGGACAGTGCTTCAAGGTCTGATTATTTTGCTTTTCCCTACGAATTGAGATTAGAGGATCAACTATTTAAGTATGGTATCAGAATCAATCCAGATTTTGTACAGGATAGGATGGCATCCAAATACCCTATCGTTACCAGCGTAATCAACAACCGACCACAGATTATGCAAATGGATTGGCTTTTCTTTCCCGTTATTAATCAATATGCCGACCATGCGATTACGCGAAACCTTGATGCTACAATCACAAAGTTTATTAGCAGCATCGATACGGTCAAAGCTACTGGTGTGCGAAAAACACCCTTGCTATTTAGTTCGGACTATTCCAGAAAAGTAGTTGCGCCAGTGAGAGTAAGTGTTAATGATTTACGCAAAAACGTAAATCCAGAAACTTTTTCGGAAGGTAAAATTCCAGTGGCCTATTTGTTGGAAGGAGAATTTGGATCCTTGTATAAGAATCGTTTCATACCTGAAGGATTTGATCTTAAAAGCTTTAAGGATGTTAGCAAGCCAACCAAAATAATTGTGGTGGCAGACGGGGATGTAGTTCGCAATGATGTTAATCCAAGAACTGGTCAACCTCAGCAATTGGGCTTCGATCCTATTACACAATATAATTTCGCCAACCTGGATTTGCTGATGAATATGATAGCTTATCTTATTGATGATAATGGATTGATCAAAGCTCGGAATAAAGAGGTAAAAATCAGGCCATTAGATAAAGAGAAAATAAGAGTAGACAGAGTATACTGGCAGGTTATAAATTTGGCTGTCCCATTAATGGGTGTAGTGATAATTGGGATCGCTATAACCAACCTTCGAAAAAGAAAATACGGTAATTTCAAGTGATGCAGGAAAAGAAAAACAGGCGGCTTTTGATTTCTTTCATTGCGATGACGGTGTTGACGATTTGCTTTTATTTTTTGGGTAGTCCCGGCAGTCAGATGACAATTGACACTTCATTGTTTAAACCTAAGGATGGAAGCAAAATTAATCACATAACATTGGAATCTGGCGACCGAAAAGTTGCTTTAGATTTTGATGGAACACGTTGGATGTTGAATAATAAATATGAAGCGGATGGACAACTCATAAAATTATTATTTGCTACACTTGAAAAGGCTGAACCTAAAAGACCGGTTGCTAATAATCAATTGGATTCCATAAATTCAATGCTTTCAAGAAAAGGAGTTATCGTCAATATTTTTGGGGATGAAACTCTTGTCCAATCATTTACAGCCGGAGGCAACGCGCAAAAGACAGAGGCTTATTTTCGGAAGGCAACTGGCCAGCCTCCATATCTAATGGCTATTCCAGGCTATAGGTATTACGTTTCCTATATTTTGGAATTAGATGAAGCCGGCTGGCGCGATAAAAGGATTTTTAATTTTAACTGGCGGAATTTCAAGAACCTAAAAGTAATTGTATCGGTAGATCCCATTCAAAACTTTGAAGTTTCATTTAAGGATAATTATTTTGGGATTGTAGGTCTTGTTTCTATCGATACGACTAAACTAAACGATTATTTGGACGCAGTGTCGTTGTTGAGTGCCGATCAATTTATTAATCATGGCCTCTCAAGTGTATACGACAGTCTCCTTAAAACACAGCCCGGATTTCGCATTGAAGTGAGCGATATATCTGATAAAACTTATTCCCTGGATTTGTTTGAACCCGTGAAGAATGACCCCAACGTATTGGGTAAACTGGATGATCGTCAACCCGTACTTTTTAAACGCAACGATATCCCTCTAATCGCAAAGAAAAAAGCCTTTTTCACTTCTAAATAGCGAAGTCATTTGGGTTTGTATTGCCCACGATATGCACATTTTCTGAATTAGTTTTTCTTTCTACCTTTACCGCCTTGACAACCCAAAACCACTGATTTCCAATGAAGTTTATTGTTAACTCAAGCTACCTGTTAAAGCAGCTATCGAATATCAACGGAGTGATAACTACCAACCCTGTTGTGCCCATTCTCGAGAATTTCCTTTTTGAAATTGAAAAGAGCAACCTAACCGTCACTGCGTCTGATCTCCAGACCTCGATGATTACTGAAATCACCGTAGAGTCAAAAGAAAAGGGAAGCATAGCTGTGCCTGCGAGAATTTTGCTGGATACGTTGAAGAACTTACCTGACCAGCCTGTAACATTTTCAATTGACGAGTCAACCTACAGCATTGAGATTAGTTCAGACAATGGACGATATAAACTTTCAGGTGAGAACGCTACGGATTTTCCAAAGGTACCATCTGTTTCGAATGATTTTTCGGCCGCAGTTTCGTCTGAAGTTTTGGCGCGCGCGGTTAACAATACCATTTTTGCGACAAGCAACGATGAGCTTCGTCCAGCCATGACCGGGGTGTATATGAATTTAGGCCCGAAGAATGCAACCTTTGTCGCAACTGACGGACATCGGCTAGTGCGATATCGCAGGTCTGATTTAAAATCTGAAAATGGAAATTCGATTATCATTCCACGCAAGGCGCTGAATTTGTTGAAGGCAACTTTGCCTACAGAAAATACAGATGTGACCATTGACTTCAATATGTCAAATGCTTTTTTCAAGTTTGGTAACATCCGCATGATCTGCCGCCTCATTGATGAACGTTTTCCAGATTACGAAAATGTTATTCCGGCCGCCAGCACAATCAAAATGACAATCAACCGAATGGATTTTCTAAGTTCCTTAAAGCGTATTTCCATTTATGCCAATAAAACTACACATCAGGTTCGTTTAAAAATTACTGGAAGCGAACTCCAGGTATCTGCTGAGGATCTTGATTTCTCCAATGAGGCAAATGAACGACTTTCTTGTGAGCACGAAGGCGAAGACATTGAAATTGGGTTTAACGCAAAATTTATTGTTGAGATGTTGTCCAACCTGGATACGGATCAAATCAGGTTGAATATGTCTGCGCCCAATAAGGCTGGTGTTATTACCCCTGCAGAGAAAGAGAAAAACGAAGATATTCTGATGTTGGTTATGCCCGTGATGCTGAACCAGTATGTATAAATTATTTCCTTAACCTAAACCCCTGGAGCCCTTCGATTTGTCGAGGGGCTTCTTGTTTATAGCTGGTTACTTTTAGTTTGGTAAATAATGAATTTCCAA
>JAENVX010000125.1 GCA_016650355.1 Bacteroidia bacterium
CAGTATCCTGGAGAAGGGGCAAAAACTTTAACCGATGGCAAGAAAGGGTACACGGACAATTTCAAAGATCCCTTGTGGCTTGGTTATCGTGAGAATCCTTTCGCAGCTGAATTTGATTTTGGAGATAAGCCACCCGTGATTCAGAAAATTGTGATAAGCAGTGGTGTGAATATTGGAGGCTATATATTTCCACCGACAGAAATAGAAGTTTGGGCTGGCCAAAACAACCGGATACTCAAGCTCATAAAATCAGTTAAGCCTGCAGTCCCTAAAGAAAACATGCCTCAGCAGGTTGAGGCAATAGAGGTGGAGTTGGATTCGAAACCAAGCTTCATAGTTTATAAACTTATCGCAAAGCCAATTAGTAAGCTTCCTTCGTGGCATTCAGGCAAAGGAAAGAAGGGCTGGTTTTTTGTTGACGAAGTATTTTTCTATTGATAGAATTACTTTTTTGATAAACCAATACCGACAGTCTTATTGAGTCGTCCATTCACTAGAATGACTTTTAGCGTGGATTAGCCAAGGGCTTCTTTAAAAACTCTTAGCACTCGCTTGCGAGCATTTTTGTGATCAACAATCGGAGAGGGATAAGAAATTGTTCGAAACTCTTTTACCCACTTTTTGATGTACTCCAACTTTGGATCAAATCTTTCAGTTTGTAATTGGGGATTGAATACACGAAAATATGGAGTAGCATCACATCCCGAGCTTGCCGCCCATTGCCACCCGCCATTGTTTGCTGCCAGGTCAAAGTCTAGTAATTTCTTAGCAAAATATGCCTCGCCCCATCGCCAATCGATAAGTAAATGTTTTGTTAGGAAACTGGCCACTATCATTCTTACACGATTGTGCATGAAACCAGTTTCATTTAACTCACGCATGCCTGCATCTACAATAGGGTAGCCCGTTGATCCCTCACACCATGCTTGAAATTCCTTCGGATCATTCCTCCATACTATCCGATCATATTTTGGTTTAAATGCGTTTGTCTCAACATGTGGAAAGTGCCACAATATCATATGATAGAAGTCACGCCAGATTAATTCATTGAGCCACGTTTCGTTTTTTTTCAATGCAACTTGTGCCAATTTGCGAATGCTCACAGTTCCAAAGCGAAGATGAATACTTAACTTCGTTGTACCGGCAATTGCGGGAAAATTCCGCTGCTTGTCATACTGGTCAACAATAGATTGCTTAATAATCCTAACAGGAAATAACGCACCAACCTTTTCAAAACCAATGTCTTGCAAAGAAGGAATTTGTTGAGGTTTGATTTGTTTAAAGGAACCAAAATACTTTTCTGTAGGATAACTTTTAAGCAGGTAGGGAGTAAGCTTTGTTTTCCACGTGCGACTATAGGGTGTAAAGATGGTGTACGGTTTCCCATCACTTTTTAGAACTTCCTCTTTTTCAAAAATAACATGATCTTTATAGGTCTTCAATTTTGAACCTTTGTTGATAAGAAGGTTGCTGATCGTGCCATCACGTTTTCTACCATAGGGCTCGTAATCATGATTGGTGTAGACGACCTTTGGATTGAGTGCATTAACAATTGTTAAAGGATCGCCACATAAAACCAATAGAGAGGAGCCCAATGCTTTCAATCGCCTATTTAAAGCTTCTAATGAATTATAAATAAATTCAACACGTTTGTCTTTCTTATCTTCAAGCTCGTCAAGAATGTTGGTGTCAAAAATAAAAAGAGGTAATACATTCGTATTTTCCTTTAATGCATAATAAAGGCCTGCATTATCCTGAAGACGTAAGTCTCTTCTAAACCAAAAGACAGTTGTTGAAGAATCAATTAATAACTCAGTGTTTTGCAAGTCGAAGGGCTTCAATTTCCTTTTCTAGTTTATCAATGGATTCCATATGAAAGGCATATTTCTTCAAATCGCCAGATCGCTGAATGTGCATAGCTTCTTCCAGCATTTTTAATCGTCTTTTTTCGAGCTTCGGCAAGGGGTTTGATTTGAAAAATGAGAACATAAGGTTTTACTCTAAAGAACACCAAATCTCAATAATTGTTTCTGATTTTAGAGCCTATAATTATCCATATTAATTTGATAATATTGGAAACCTAAAATTATTTGCATGTCAAATTCATTCACACCCCAAGCCGAGCGTCTTTACTCGAGCCGGATTAATAAATTAATCGTGCTCACAGCTGTTATCGTTTTCAGCGCTGGTTCCTTTCGAGGATTGGCACAAAGTGCCACTCCCGCCCTTAACTTCTATGCCAAAAAGCAGAAGGGCTTTGGATTCGTAACTTCTGATAGTGTGTTTTCGCTCAATTTTCAGTTTCGGATGCAGAACAGAGCTATGTAC
>JAENVX010000126.1 GCA_016650355.1 Bacteroidia bacterium
ATGACTGCATCACTAACATCGGCAATGGTTGGTTGATGAATATTGCGCTGTATCAATGTGTCATGCAAGGCACCATACGTTGTGTTCAATTGATGATTTTTATTGGTCAGACTTAAAGTAACACTTGAAATAAAATATTTTTCTTTTAATTCATGTTTGAAGATACTTTCACGGTATCCGAAGCAACATTCTTCATTGTTAAAGTATTTTACATCACCAGTAACTACATGTATGCATTCAACTTTATCAACTACATTTTTGATCTCTACACCGTAGGCACCAATGTTTTGCATGGGTGCCGCACCTACCGTACCCGGTATCAAGGATAGATTTTCAACACCACCCCAATTATTATTAACACAATGCATCACCAGGTCATGCCAATTTTCTCCGGCACCTGACTTTATCAGGACATGTGAGTCTGTTTCTTCTACTTTTTCAATTCCTTTGATTGCAATCTTCACAACAAGTCCCTCAAAATCATGTGTGAATAAGATATTACTGCCTCCGCCAAGAACTAAATGCTTCTCATTCTTAAAATATTCAGATTGAATAAGCTCTTGTAGCTGTTCAACGGAATCAATCTGAACAAAAAATCTGGAATTGACATCGATTCCAAAGGTGTTGAAAGGTTGAAGGCTAATGTTTTTTTCTATTTTGATCATATGAAAAGAAGACCAAGGAAGAAAAAACTGTTGAGATTATAAAATACAACGCTCTTATTTATTTTTGAAAGAGCCAAGCCTTATACATGATGTCCTATACTCTGGCTAGTGTTAAGCGGAAAATTCCTTTTTAGCTGATTAAGACAAATTACAACTAAAAGGGAATATGAAGTATAATGATGAAATTCCACAACTATTGTATGTATTTTTCCATAACCTTGAGTTACTATAATTTTACTAATGCTTAAAACATCATGAAGATCATCGAATGTCCACGCGATGCCATGCAAGGGTTGGGTGAATTTATCCCAACAGAAAAGAAAGCAGCCTATATTAATCAATTATTGAAAGTTGGATTTGATACAATTGATTTTGGCAGTTTTGTTTCACCAAAAGCAATTCCACAATTGCGGGACACGGCTGAAGTTTTAGGCCAGTTGGATTTATCAGCAGGAAAATCAAAACTCCTCACTATTGTTGCCAATACAAGAGGTGCTGCGGAGGCCAGTAAGTTTGAAGAAATTACGTATTTGGGTTTTCCACTTTCTATTTCGGAAACATTTCAGCAACGCAATACGAATAAATCTATTATAGAGGCGCTTAACTCCCTTGCAGAGATACAAGAGATATGCAAGAGGTCCAATAAAGTCTTGGTAACTTACATCAGCATGGGTTTTGGCAACCCCTATGGTGATTTATATAATATAGAAGTAGTAGGGAAATTTGTGGATATATTGTCCACGCTCGAAGTAAGGATAATTTCTGTGGCGGATACCATTGGCGTTTCCACACCAGAGTTAATCCAATACATGTTTAGTAGCTTGACAAAACAATTTCCATCAATAGAATTTGGCGCACATTTGCATTCTGCACCTTCAACGGCAGATGAAAAAATTAAGGCGGCCTACAAGGCAGGCTGTCAACGATTTGATGGAGCAATCAAAGGCTATGGTGGTTGCCCTATGGCTGAAGATGAATTAGTAGGCAACTTAGCAACTGAAACAATCGTGACTTGGTTGGCTAGAAATGGTGAGTTACCGGATTTGAACATGGAAGAATTCCAAAACGCTATAGTGTTAGCAGATTCAATATTTCCGAACAATGGGTAGGTCCGTATCCAAATCTATTTACGGAGCTTAAATAGTTTCCCGGGTAATGACTGCACAATATTTTTGAATTCAAGATTCAACAACAAAGAGGCAAGCATACTTGGTGAAATGGAAGTTTGCCAACTAAGTTCATCGATCATCATTGGAGCGTTTTTTTCAAGTAGTAGTCCAATTACTTTTTGTTCATCAGGTTCGAACTGATTCAAATCCAAAGGAATAACTACTTCTTTTTTTAGTGATGTGTTTTCCGTACTCCAATTCATTATGTATTCAATGTCTTTGACAGAAGTAAGCAGGTTCGCTTTATTGATTTTGATAAGTTTATTGCATCCATCCGAATAGGTTTGTCCAATACTTCCAGGAAAGGCAAAGACGTCTTTGTTGTAGCTGTTTGCTATCTCAGCGGTTATTAAGGCTCCACCTTTTTCAGCGGCTTCTACAACAACTAATGCATCGCACATACCCGCGATGATTCTATTCCTTGCCGGGAAGTTATGTGCATCTGGTTTTGTTCCAAAGGAGTTTTCTGTAAGAAGTCCACCATGTTCCAACATTTTTTTGGCCGTTTCTTTATGTGCGGCCGGATAGATGACATCTATGCCACTGCCCAGTACACCCAACGTTGGAAGGTTATATTTCACGGATTGCTTGTGTGCATGAATATCTATACCGTAAGCCAGTCCGCTAACAATAAAAGGCGAATGGGGCACCAGATCCTCAATCAATTTCTCAACCATTTCTTTCCCATAGGAAGTGGCTTGCCTTGTGCCAACAATGCCGATGGTTTTGGGATGGTTTAGATTTGCATTGCCTTTAAAGTAGAGTAGGGATGGAGCATCCTCAATACTCTTTAAACGTGAGGGATATTTCTTGTCGGTGAAGAAAAGAATTTCAACGTCCTCTGCCTCCGCTTTTTTATATTCTTTTTCAGCTTTGTGAAACATATTTCCAGTTTTAATGGCCCCGGCTGAGACGGCTCCAATACCAGGCACCTTTAATAGTTTTCCCTTTGGAGTTTTAAAAACTTGGTCGGCTGAACCACAGTAGCTAACTAATTGCTTAACCAGGTAATCGCCAATACCCGGTGTGAGGTGCAGTGCGAGAAATGATAATCGTTCCTGATCCATGTAGTAATATGCAAAGCTGTTTATCAGCTGGCGAGTCAGAAAATTAACAAATTTGAAAATGATGAGGCATAAGACCTAATCAAATTTTCAAACTAAAAACTCATTAATTGTGTAGTTTTTCGCGTACTTCTACCAGGAATTGGCGGACACGCTTGAGAGAATCTAACAGGTTCATTTTGTCAGTTACATCCTGTGTATCGTTTTTCAGCATTTCTTTCGCTCCCTGGAGAGTAAAGCCCTTTTCTTTTACCAGATGGTAAATGGTACGAACGCTGTCGATGTCTTCTTTGGTGAACTGGCGGTTACCCTTGCGGTTCTTTTTTGGCTGGATAAGATCAAATTCGGATTCCCAGAAACGGATAAGAGATGGTGCTACGCTAAACATCTCGGCTACTTCACCGATTGAGTAATATAACTTTTCAATTTCCTTTTCTTTATACGCCATGAGGGAAGAGAACTGTGCAATTATTGCAACTTGCTAAAACGAACTTATGCAAAGTAATAATTCTTTACACTTCACGCAATGATGTTAAATGTTTTTAATCTACAAGCTGTCAACATTAGTTTGTGGATTTTTTTATCCAGCCATCGTCATCAATAGTCATCATAACTTCCGGGAAATCCTCTTTTGTTAACTCCTGAATGCGTTTAATCACTTTTTTTTGAGGATCAATGTGAACAGCCGATCGGTTGGTCTGATAGGTAGGCGTAATATGTGCCTTAAGAAAAATTCCATTTGGGTCGGTATAGACTTTAATAATAGGGGCAAGGCCATTTACCCCGGAGACATTGATTCCACCATAGGTGGAGAAATTTCCAAGACTATAAGCGATAAACCGATTCTGATAAATCTCTACAGCACGTGTTACATGAGGGCCATGTCCAAATATAACATCAGCGCCTGCATCAATGAGTGTATGTGCAAATAGATATACATCTCCTCGGTTTTCTCCGTAAAAAATTTCCTCAGTGCGAGGCACATGCTGATATGATGCTCCTTCAGCGCCTCCATGAAATGAAACGATAACGATGTCACTTATTGAGTCAAGGTGCGCCACAATTTCTTTGGCTCCTTTTAGATCATTAATATCTACACAGCCTGAATTTGGGGCAAATGCAGCAAAACCATATTTAATACTGTCTTTTTCAAAGACGATTGATTTATTTGACAACTGACCCGCATGGTGTATACCAACATCGACTAAAGATTTCATACTACGTTGCCTTCCAGCCTCACCGAAATCTCCCGCATGGTTGTTTGCAAGGCTCATCACATCAAAACCAGCATTGACCAGGTTCTGCACATACCGTTCGGGGCTTCGAAATACGTAGCATACTTTAGGATCACGGCATGTTTTAGGTGTTCCACCTTCATCCAGCAGCACACCTTCAAGGTTGCCCATTGTAACGTCCGCATTCATTAAGATATCCTGCACTTCCTTTAATAGAAATTGACCATCATTTGGTGGTAGCCCTGAATGGTCTGGATAGTTGCTGCCCATCATCATATCCCCAACACCAATTAGGGTAACCGTGTCCCTTTTCTGGGCATGAGAAGTAAGGATAGAGAAAGAAATCAGCAGCAATGCAGCGAATCGAATCATAGATTTAAATTGATGCTGCAAAGAAATAGAATTATTGATTCAAGCTTTGAAAACTAAGCACGAAAACAATTGTTAATTATGAAAACGGCCGGGATATAATTTTAATCTAAAGAAATAGTCTCACGGCTACCGACCTCAATCAGTTTTTCATACTCCTTGTTACTTAAATCGCGTTGGAAGAAGTTGATAGGGTTGATTTGAATACCATCATAAAGGACTTCATAATGGAGGTGATCACTAACCGATAATCCTGAGTTTCCAACATATCCAATAACCTGGCCACGCTTAACTTTTTCACCTCTCGCAACTATGAACTGGCTTAAGTGAGCATAGCGCGTTTGAAAATTATACCCATGATTAAGATAAACAACCTGACCATATGATATTGAATGTTCAGCATATTCAACTTTACCATCACCTGTCGCATATACAGGAGAACCTTTTGGTGCTGTGAAGTCCAGACCCTTGTGTGGCCTAACGAAACCCAAAAGTGGATGGAAACGCATCCCAAAAGATGTATGTAGGTGCATCAGATC
>JAENVX010000127.1 GCA_016650355.1 Bacteroidia bacterium
AGCTTTCATGAATAAACTCCACGCTGCCGATTATGCTGTCTTTCTACTTTATTTTATTGTTGTCTCTTCCTATGGGATATACATCTACTATAAAAAGAAATCAAAGAATATTGACTCAAAAGATTTTTTTCTTGCTGAAGGATCGTTGACCTGGTGGGCGATCGGAGCCTCTCTGATTGCTTCCAATATTTCAGCAGAACATTTTATAGGCATGTCGGGTTCTGGCTTTGCGTTGGGCCTCGCTATTTCAACATACGAGTGGATGGCAGCAGCAACCCTGATTATTGTTGCCATATTTTTCATTCCCCTCTATCTGAAAAATAAAATCTACACCATGCCACAGTTTTTGGCACAGCGATACAGCTTAACTGTAAGTACCATCATGGCTATTTTCTGGTTACTGGTCTATGTTTTCGTAAATCTTACTTCTATCATTTATTTGGGAGCCCTTGCGATTACTTCCATCTCTGGAATAAGTTTTGAAATGTGCATTGCTGGATTAGCAATATTTTCAATTGTAGTCACCCTGGGTG
This sequence comes from Bacteroidia bacterium, assembly GCA_016650355.1. Classification (GTDB taxonomy): domain Bacteria; phylum Bacteroidota; class Bacteroidia; order Cytophagales; family Cyclobacteriaceae; genus ELB16-189. Next base: position 534 of record JAENVX010000127.1, read on the forward strand.
GAATGAAAGTGATTGGCTATACGGACGTTATACAAGTAGCTGTCCTTATTCTGGGTGGGCTGGTAACAACCTACCTCGCATTGAATCTTGTTTCTGAACATTTCGGCTACGGAAAAAATGTCTTGATGGGGCTTCAACTTATCCAGGAAAAAGCACCTACTCATTTTCACATGATCTTTGACTCCTCTCATCCTTATTACAAGGATCTTCCGGGCCTTTCAGTGTTGGTAGGTGGCATGCTGATTAACAATTTAAATTATTGGGGATGCAATCAATATATTATTCAGCGTGCGCTCGGAGCGGATTTAAAAACTGCTCGAAGCGGAATATTGTTTGCAGCATTTCTAAAGTTACTCATACCGGTAATTGCTGTGTTACCTGGTATTGCTGCGTATGTGCTGTATCAAAATGGGATGTTTCAAACTGAAATGATTGATGGAGCGGGGCTGGTAAAACCTGATCACGCCTACCCTACTCTTTTAAATCTACTCCCATCGGGGCTGAAGGGGTTGGCCTTCGCTGCACTAACTGCTGCTATTGTTGCCTCCCTGGCGGGCAAAGCAAATAGCATCTCAACCATATTTTCATTGGACATTTATCACAAGTACTTTAATAAAAGCGCCACTGAAAAACAGTTAGTACGCACGGGGCGATGGGCTGTGATTATCGCCATGTTGCTTGCGTGTATTGTGGCACCGGCATTGCGATCACTAGATCAAGCCTATCAGTTTATTCAGGAATATGTCGGGTTCATTTCTCCTGGAGTGCTGGCGATATTTTTAATGGGTTTTTTTTGGAGGCGAACAACTTCATCGGCAGCGCTGGCCGCAGCATTGCTCACCATACCACTATCCGCTATCTTGAAATTTCTGCCTGTTTGGACAGCAGGCGCTTTTCCAGATTATCCTTTTTTGGATCGCATGTCCATTGTATTTGTCTTTCTTGTGATGCTTATGATCCTCATGAGCTTACTGGATCGAAAAAGCAAACATCAACAGCAGGTAATTGAAGTGGATACCTCTTTATTCCGTTTCTCCAACGGATTTGCTGTAGGTTCAGTAATAATTATCGGTATTCTGATTGCCTTATACACCGTTTTTTGGTAGAAACGAATTTGCGTAAATTTGCAATTCAATTCAAAATATTATGAAAGCATCCTTCTCCGAAAAAGAAATCAACCCTCTCCACAGTATAGAACAATGGGAGGATGATGTATTACTTCGATATCCTGAAGCAAATACGAAGGCAAAAGAAGAATTTCGGAATTACGAAGACCCCGCACGTGATACCGTGAAAGAATTTTACCGCCTTAATCATACGCATCAGTCGTACGACTTTGTGATGGAGAAGAAAAATGAATTTTTGCAATTCAACCGCAAGGAAATGCCTGTGTGGAATGCCATGGAATATTTAAACACATTGGTGGATGATTCTGATCCGGACATTGAACTTGACCAACTTCAACATTTACTGCAAACAGGTGAGGCTATTAGAAGGGATGGACATCCCGATTGGTTTGTGCTTACAGGCTTCATCCACGACATGGGCAAAGTCCTTTGTCTATTTGGAGAACCCCAGTGGGCTGTAGTGGGTGATACATTTCCAGTAGGTTGTAAATTTTCTGATAAGGTTGTTTATCCGGAATATTTTGCCTTCAATTCGGATGTTAGCAATGAGCAATACAATACCAAGTACGGCATCTACTCACATGGTTGCGGCTTACGTAATGTAAACATGTCATGGGGGCATGATGAGTATCTGTATCAGATCACAAAAGATTATTTGCCAGAGCCAGCGTTATACATGATCCGCTATCACTCCTTCTATGCTCAGCACCGCGAGAATGCCTACGATCACCTGCTGGATGACCATGATCGCGAAATGTTTGAGTGGGTGAAAAAATTCAATCCTTACGATCTGTATTCCAAAAACCCGCTGCCACCCAACGTAAAAGAATTGAAACCTTATTACGAGGAGTTGATTGCAAAGTATTTACCGGCAGCGGTAAAGTTGTAGCTTAATTTCAACAAAAGTTTGACCTCAATCTATTGTAACAAGTCAACCGTATACACTTCCATTTCTTTCCATTCTTCACCCAGGTCTATTCTGCCCACAGGATGAAATAAAAGATCCTGTCTCTCCATCACCAGAATGGCAGCTACCTGCTCACTACAATATATAAGACCAGTAAGCGCGTGGCTACTGATCGCATTTATCTCCACAAGTGTGGTACCCGTGATCGATGGATTGTTATTTTGTGATTCAATACTTATCGGCCCTGCATGCAGGCTTATTCGCATGGTTTCGGGTTTCCCGTTTTTTACAATCAGTTGAACAAAATTCATAGCTCCTCGTGCAGATGTGAAAGCAGCTACTAAACTATCCTCATCTACGACAACAACATGAGGCGCTTCAATAATAGGTGGATCTAATTTTACAATTCGCTTTATGAGATAGTCAATTTCGTCAAGCTTCATACCTTGTATAATAGCCTTTATGAGAAACCTGACTGGTTTTACTTTTGTTTTGATTTCATCTTCATTGAATGATTTTGATTCCGAAGTAGCACCAGGCAAGGAATGGAATTCATCCGGATTAATCCTTACAATTTTACTGGGGAATGGCCATGTGTTAATCATATCCCGAGTACCACCTTCCTTTCCTTCAAGATCGCGTTGCGATTGAACTGTAATTAGTCCTGCATCGGCATGAAGTAGTTGGCTTTTTAGAAGCGAGGTACCTAATAAAACTTTTCCATGGAAAGAAAATAATTCAGCATTACCATCAAAGTTTTCAGAGGTCATCACTTTTACCGGGTACTTTTTAATTAAGTCTTCAAACCGTTTTACCCAGTGCTCTCCTGCAAAGGCAACACTCGTTTTAAGAAAATCTGCTTTGTTGAAAGGAAGATAAATAGTTACCTGTGCATTGGTTTCTGCCATGGCTTCTGCAAAAAGAATATCACTTCCGCAGGCAAGAGAACAATATCCAATTTTGGCGTGAAGAGTTTTAATGGCATTTGATATGCTGTTCTTCACTTTTAACTCAATGACTTCTGGAAAGCGCGGCATCAGTCTATCTTGATGATCGATCATGTGACCAACGAAGGCAACAACAGTAGGTGGACTAAATGCCTTTAGAATCTCGCTAGGGACTGGGAGGTAATGGTTGAGCAGCCAAAGTTGATTAAAGACACTGTTAATCTTTCCCCAATCATCGCCTGCCATTTGTATCACCTGAAAATATAAAGACATGGCCTTGGTCTTGTCCCTTTTGATAAGGTGCGCTTCCGCTAATGTTGCTACTTCCCAAAAGTCAGAAGACGATTCTGAGAGCTTATTGATTAACTCCCCTGCTATCTCTTTTCCTTTTGCTGCTTTGCCGGCAATGATCGACATGGTGGCAGCATTTATCCCCGTATAATAATTTCCGGTGGCTGTAAAGTTTTGATGATAGGTATCACGCGATAGGAGAGCATACTTAGTCTCTTGTGAGTTCTTAAACAGTTCTTTATAAATGCCACCTAGTATACCTGCCGTTTCAGGATCTTCCGGATGCTTTTGATAAATGGGTTCCAGGTAATCTTTTGCCGCCTGCGCTCCTCCCGATTTCGAAATCGCGAGCGCGTGGAGCTGCTTCACCCGCAAGTCATCTGACTCACTTAATGTCGAGGTCGCCAGCGATCGTGCTTCGAAATAATGACCTTGATGAATAAGTTTTTCAATTTGTTCAACTTTTGTCACGGTAAGATAATAGGTAGGTGTCAAATATAATCAAAGCACTCAGTGAAGACCAACATATCCTATAACTGATGACTTACTGCCCAATCATTACAAATGCGCCCCAATAGTATGGGTCCTTGTATTTGGTCATTAATTGCAGTTGAGCTTGCTTGAATGCTTTTGATTTGCTTCCGCCCTTGGCAAGGTTAGTATAGAAATTCGTCATCAACGCTTGTGTAGCAGCATCATCTACTTTCCACAAACTCATTACCAATGCTTTCGCTCCCGCTACCAGAAAGGATCGCTGCAAGCCATATACACCTTCACCAGCACGCACATCACCAAGCCCGGTTTCGCAAGCGCTTAGGATAATTAAATCTGTTCCGTCCAAATTTAAATTCATAGCTTCATAAGCCGTCAGCACTCCATTGTCGTTGCTCTCAAGGTTTGGCATCACTTCGCCTTTAATAGTTGGTGAGGCGCCAGCCAATAAAATTCCAGAGCGAAGCAAAGGATTATTCTTAGCATTTTGCTCATGCACACCAACAGAGCCACCCTCTACATCTTGTTGGAAATAGCCATGGGTGGCGATGTGTACAATGGCAGGACCTTTTATTGATTTAACAATCGCCTCAGTTGCTGTCTTTTGAGTGTAGGAAGCCACCTGATAGCCTCCGATTTTTAAAATTTTACCGATGTTATCAATTTCTATTTTTGTTCCTGGCAAAGCAGCTACAGCATCTCCACCATAATCAGGAAAGCCCAGAAGAAAAGCACCTTTCTTTGGCACTCCTGTCTTTTTGTTCTTTAATGAAATCAAATCCTTTGAGTTTCCGATGATGGTTAAGTCATAACGATTGAGAATATAATCACCATCCGTTTTCTTCAGCGTATTCAGATTAATTTGATTGTAAACACCATCGGGTGAAATATAAATCACTTTCTTCCCTGTTAAAGTTGGTTCGATCCGGGCCCAAAATTGGTCGTAAGAATATGGATCAGCTACTTTCTGCTGTACAGCATTGCGATAGAATTTCGCATAACGTGTCTCTAATTGATTGCCATTATCCAACACGATCAGTTTAGGGTCACTTCCTTTTGTAAGTATCAGGGCAGCATATTTTGAATCCGCTGTAAAATTTTTGTCGTAAGAATGTATGCGGATGAATTCTACCAATGCTTCGTTATCTGCAAGAATAGACGACACTTGTTTGTAACTAATCTCCTCTGTTGAATACCCATGCGAGAAATCGCCTGATCGTTGTGATAGCGACCGTTCCATATCATTCGCCTCTTTCTCAAGGGTTGGTAAATCTATTTTCTGATCTTTTAAGTCTTCCTTAGAAAGAGAATAGTATCGAGCCAATGTCTCTTTTTTATCCAACCAGGCTACATAGTCTTTAATTAATTCAGCATTGCCACTTGCAAAAATTGATTGCTTTATTTTATTGGTAGAATTAAGTAACAATCCTTTTGTAGCCATCTGGTAATTGTACATCTCTTGAAGAAGTTCAGAATTGCTCGCACTTGCTTCCAGGCAAAAATTGTAAAAGCGTTGAAACCGCGGTTGCAATACATCCCAATATTTTGTTTTCTCAGCCTCGCTCATCGGTGGAAAGTAGCGATTAATAAAATCGATCGACTTATCCATGGCTATCTGAAAATTGACAGTTGCTTTTGTGAGGTCTCCCTTTTTCCAATACAGAATCCCAATATCTTCTTGCGATTCAACATAGTCCGGATGATTTGTATCAAGTGCATTTCCTCTGATAGAAAGTGCCTGCGTCAATGACTGTTCGGCTTCATCATATCGGCTTTGTGTTCGGTAAAAATTTCCAAGATCATTCAAGACCTTAGCATAGTTAGGATTTTGATCTCCGAAACGTGATTTATAAACTTCAGCCGATCGCTTTAGATAATTTTCCACTTTATCAATTTGCTCCATCTGTATATACAGCAGGGCCAGGTTATTCAACACGCCTGCATAAAACGGATCTTTGCTCCCTAAAGCTTTCTCGAGTTTGAGATAAATAGCCTCGGCTTCTACAAACTTGCCAGTTTGTTGATAGAGCAACGCAAGGTTTGACTGGAAACCTACTTGATTGCGAACACTTTTCTTTTTCAACTTTTCTAAGATGGTAATCGCACTATTAAGTGTTTCAACCGCGTTTTCCGTACGTCCAATGTTTGCAAACAAGATCGCTTGATTGTTTAGCACAATTGCATACTCCTGACTCTCCGCGCCTAATTGATTCTGAACAATTTGCAGTGCCTCTTCAAAGTATTTCTCGGCTTCGTTAAAACGCGCTGCTTCCTGATGCAGTACTGCCATATTATTTACAGATGAAGCATATGCTTTGCTGTTTTTACCCAACGTCTTCTCTCGAAGTGAAAGCGCTTCTGAAGTATAGTATTCTGCAGTATTATATCGCCCCATTGTTGCATAGAGCAAGCCGAGGTCCGCGTGAACTTTACTGTAATTAATATTCTCAGTAAGGTTTTCACTTTCATAAGATAGCTTTGCATCTAAAAAATATATTTCTGCCGGTTTGTATTGCCTTACCTGGTAAAGATTTTCAGCTGCATCTAAAATATCCCGGCATTTCTGTGCAGGAGTTTTGTCTTTCTCCTCTTTCAACAAAAAGTTTGAAGCAGCATACGCAGATTTTGTAAGGGTTTCATCAAAATCTTTGATGTTCATCATCCCCGAGTTATCGATTACAGTAATTGCGTAATTGAAATCTGTGGAGTCTAGTTTGTCTCTTTCAGCATCAACAGTTGAAGTGGATTTGTCTTTCGCCAGTTTCTTACTTTTCTCTAACACCTTATTTTTCAGGTTATCGAATTGAGCATGCACCACCAACGGAAAAACCAAACACGAGACCACTAAAATGAAAATCTTTTTTCTCATACACTCACTTCATTTTCTAAGTTAAAAATTATCACTCTCCCGATACGCCTTAATCAATGCCAGTTCACCCTCCTTGCCGTCTTTTGCATTGCCATGCTCCATGCCCATCACGCCTTTGTAGCCTTTATCGGAAAGCAACTTGAAAATGTTTTTGTAATTTATTTCTCCAGTGGTAGGTTCTTTGCGACCTGGGTTATCGCCAATCTGAACGTATGCAATCTCTTCCCAACAGGCATTAATGTTAATTATGAGGTTTCCTTCGTTGCGCTGCATGTGATAAATGTCATAAAGAATTTTACAAGATGGACTTTTTACGGCTTTACAGATTTCAAATGTTTGATCGGAGTTGCGCAGGAAAAGTTCTGGTGTATCACTCAGTGGTTCCAACACCATAACCAATCCATGAGGCTCAAATATTTCCGCACCTCTCCGCAGGGAATCCACTACATTGGCTGTTTGTATGCCTATCGGCATTTTACGTTCAAAAAATCCTGGTACAACCGTCATCCACTTTGCATTCACTCGCTTGGCCACCTCAACAGATTCTTTACACGTTTTGATAAAGGTGTCTTTAAATTCCTGCTTACCTGTGGTCAACGAAGTCTTCCAGTTATCACCTCCCTCAATAACAAACACGCCCATCGTCATGCCTAAGCCAGTCAGCGTCTTGCTAATTTTTTCCTGATCGGCAACAGAACGCTTCAACATTCCATTGTCCTCAATGGCGCGAAAGCCCTGGTCAGCCATGTATTTAATCTGATCAACGAAATTGTCTCCACCATGATTTTTGAACATGCCATCGTGCGGGGCATAATTCAGTTTAAACGTTGCTCCCGGGGCAGTGGGCACATTGGCGGGTGTTGCTAAGGCATTTCCTAAAACAAGTGTAGAACCTGCTGTCGCCAGTGTACGGGTAATAAAGTCTCTTCTTTTCATAAAAATGTTATAAAGTTGGGTAGGAAATTTGTTCGCACAATTTGAGCAAGGAAGTTAGGAAACATAATTCTAATTTGCAGATAAATTACACCAACATTGAAAATCTACCGAAATCTTTGCGAAGCCGTCATCGAAAATTTACACTCCATCTTTCAAGACAATAAGTATGCCGATAAAGTCATCGAAAAGGTTTTAAAAAGTAATCCCAAGTGGGGTGCCCGCGACAGGCGTTTTATTGCCGAAACCACGTACGACATCGTTCGCTGGTATAGACTTTTCAAAGAATTGGCAAACGTTGGAGACGAAGATGACTATTGGAAGTTGTTGGGTGTATGGTGTGTTTGGAATAAGACAGAATTGCCAGATTGGGAAGAACTCCAAGGGCTGAATCAGAAAAAAATTGTGGCCGCATACGAACACCTAAAGGATACACGAAAAGTGCGTGAATCCATTCCAGATTGGATGGACGAACTGGGAGAAAAAGAGTTGGGCGACAGATGGGAAAATGAACTAGAAGCTCTTAACGAAGAAGCAAAAGTAGTGCTGCGTGTAAATACGTTAAAGGTTTCCCGTAAGGATTTGCAAAAACAACTGCAGGAAGAAGAAATTGAGACAGAAGCCCCAAAAGAGTTTCCAGATGCATTGATACTAGAACAACGGCAGAATATTTTTACCCGTCAGCAATTTAAAGATGGCCTTTTTGAAGTACAGGATGGAGGTTCACAACTCATCGCTCCTTATTTAAAAGTAGAACCCGGTATGCGGGTGATAGATGCGTGTGCGGGTGGTGGTGGAAAAACACTACACCTCGCAGCACTCATGCAAAACAAAGGACGAGTTATTGCCATGGATACCGAACAGTGGAAACTGGATGAATTGAAAAAACGTGCCCGAAGAGCCGGGGTTGCTAATATTGAACCCAGATTGATTGAATCTTCCAAAACAATTAAGAGGCTGGAGAATTCAGCCGATCGTTTATTACTTGATGTTCCTTGCTCAGGCTTAGGCGTACTCAAAAGAAATCCAGATGCCAAGTGGAAATTGAATACAGATTTTATCGAAAGAGTAAAAGAACTTCAGCAGCACATTTTGAAAGATTACAGCATTATGATTAAGCCAGGTGGTACAATGGTATATTCTACTTGCAGTATTTTGCATACGGAAAATGAAGACCAGGTAAAATTATTTTTAGAAGAATCAGGAGGTAAGTTTGAATTAATTGAAGAAAAAAGAATTTGGCCCTCGGATGGATTCGATGGATTTTATATGGCGTTGATTAAGAAGAAGTAAAAGCTGAAAGCAATACGTTGAAAGTAAAAAGACAAAAGCAGTAGCATGAAGATGAGTAGCATATTGTACGTTGCTGTTATCACCCTTTGCATCAATTCGCAAAATATGTTTTCCCAGGATTTCAAAACCTACGATCAATCCATACCAGGAACTGACGTTGTATTCAAAATGGCAGCTATCCCTGCCGGGAGTTTTACAATCGGAAGTGAGATGACGGAAAGAGGAAGAGACGAGGATGAAGGACCTCAAAAAGAAATTAAGGTATCAGCCTTTTGGATGGGCACAAGAGAAGTAAGCTTTGCCGAATGGGATCTTTACTTTAAGGATGCCACCTTACCGCAAGCCAAAAATCTAGATGGTGTTACGCGTGCCACTCCACAATATATAGATCTCACCTGGGGCATGGGCCGCGATGGCAAACATCCAACCAACAGCATGAGCCACGCTGCCGCTATAATGTATTGCAAATGGCTTTACACCAAAACCGGAATATTTTTTCGCTTACCAACCGAAGTTGAATGGGAATACGCGTGTCGTGCCGGTAGCACCTCCTCATACCCGTTTGGAAACGATGCGCAGAGCTTAAAGGAATATGGATACTTCAAAGAGAACAGCAACGACAAGTTTCACCATGTAGGGCAGTTGAAACCAAATGCATGGGGATTATATGATATGCTGGGCAACCTTAGTGAATGGACGATTGATCAATATGATCCGGCATACTATTCAAAAATCTCAGAGAAAGATCCTAAGACAAATCCAGTTTCGAAACATCCTAAAGTGGTGAGAGGAGGGTCGTACCTGGATGAAGCAAAGGAACTGCGCTGTGCGAACCGAATGGCCTCTGAGGCCAACTGGAACAAGC
>JAENVX010000128.1 GCA_016650355.1 Bacteroidia bacterium
CCTAAAATGCTCGCCCCAATTGCAATCGACAAGAAAAATAGTCTTATCACTATTTTATTTCAGCTTTCCCAAATACCACCGTGAACTGCTCGCACCACACCAACACATATTTATAATCCGCTAGGTCAGGATTGTCTGGGATTTCATAGGATTGCTTTCCTTCTGTAGATTTTAATTTACCAAGGCTGATATACGATGAAGCTTTATCGTCTTTACTTAAATAAATTTTCAAATCAGGACCATTTTGGGATGAGAAAGGTTCAAGTAACACAGTTTTCTTCCCCGCACTTTCATAAACTGCTGCGGTTCCACTTACAGTATGTCCAACGCCCACAAATGTTCCACTTTTGACGAGCATAGCTTTTGATGGATCAAATGTGTCATCAATTGGCCCTGTTGGTGTTCCATCCTCTTCTTTACAGGAAATCAAGGCAATCAAAATAAAGAGAGTTATAAATCGCTTCATTTCATTATTAATTTAACGTTAAACTTATTCCGACCGTAACCAGACCTGATTTATTTCTGAATCTGTCATTAGGTTCCGGAAACTGTTGCACTTCTATACTGGTAGTATACTCAGTAAACAAAAATTGAAACCCTGCTTTAAGCGATAGCTTTTTGCTCAACAGGTATTTTCCATAAAATTCAGAATTCAAGCTTCCCAGGTCATTGTCACTAATGAGTAAAAGATTGAAAGGTGATGGCTGGGCCGTGGTAACCTGACCTTTAGAGCCATTTATATAGTTGCCACTCTTCTCAGACCCCAGTGAAAATCCAATTACATCAATATTAAATCCCAGAGTGAATTTTTCTGTCATGCAATAACCAAGATTAATCATAGCATTAAAAGCAAGCACCCTCGGTTTCGCAATTAGAAAGGTATCAACGTTTTCTATAATATTCTCCTTGAAGAATACTCCGGGCCCTATGCTTCCAGAAGTAAGCTTGGCCGGAGCTGTACTATAATATTGGTTTGCGCCTACGTACTCAGTTAATCTACCTCCTGCTCCTACTTCAATATTTTTTTTCTTACCGAGTTCCCAATTGTGAATGAAAGCACCCGAAAAAGTCCCCTGGGAGCTTCCAAAGGCCAAACCCAAATCAATTGAATTGGCGTTTTTTGACGACTGTTGAGCAAAGGAATGCGTAACAAATAAAATGATGATAAATAAAAATAAAAAAATTCGATGCATGAGAATTGTTTAAAAACAAAGATCAATACAAATATCACTTTCCGTTGTCAGCCTGCGGACAAACATAACTCGACTGAGCACGAATATCTAAAATGATATCACCAGGTGAAACCTATTGCACATGATTGAAGTAAAATATACCCCCGGTTGGGTAACAAGTCTTAACTAAATTAAGACGCTGGAAATTTGGCTGATGATTTTCAAAATTAGGGGACTATTTCGTTCCCCGCTCAAGCCTTGACAGTTCTCACAGTGACATCTCATTATTTCTTATAAGTACTCAGATTCAAAGTAAAAAAAGTCAGGCTTTCACCTGACTCATCTTTAGCTTTGTGTCTTTTGCGAATATTCTTCTGCGATCTTTGCCGTAAAAGGGTTAACCGCAAAGGCGCTAAGAAACGCAGCGTCTACTTCTTTCTAATGATAATATCGCCATTATAATTCTTCATACTGAACTCCGGACCACCACCGTTGATATCACCTTTCACCCACTCATCAATCACCACTTTATAGGTACCGGATTTGGTATCCTTTTTCTGTACAGGACCGCTTTTAATCATCGCCATATCAAAACCGCTAAGTATTTCGCCTTGTTCCGTTTTCATTTTCAGTGTGGCCTTTAATGTAGCCGGAAAGGTCAGATCAATATCTCCATTATAAGTGGAGTACGACATGGGTGCGCCCTCCGTTACTTTGTCGAATGTTACTCTTATCTCCCCGTTGTAGGTTGTAGCCACTACGGAGCCAGATATATTTTCGGCTGTAATCTCTCCGTTGTAGTTGGTGATCTCCAACTCCCCTTGAATATTGCTGATCACTAAATCGCCATCGTTGTAGGCGCTCACGTTTAAATCAAAACCTGAAGGCACTTCAATTTCCAACATCATTTTATTTGACCACGAATCCGAATGTGCCTTCACGATGTTATCGTGCTCAGTTACTTCCAAATCCATAGTACCCCCAGATATTCTTTTCAAACCAGCTTTGCTGGCTGATGAACCGTCTTTGTCCTTATTTTTATTCTTGTGGCGATCGTCATCATCATCCTGGTCGTTATCTTCTACAGCAGAGTATTTCACTAATACATCTTTTCGAGCTGTCCCCCTCACAGTTATGGAGCCATAATTAAGGTGCGCCTTAAGCTTTCCTCGTTTGTTGGGATCGGACAAGGGCACTGTAAAATCTCCGGACGTTTGCGCGATAGCACAATAAAAAGAAGCAAGGATTAGTATTGTTATTATTAATTGCTTTTTCATTTTCAAATTGTTTAAAATTTTTTTCTACTCTTATAACCCAACACCTATGATTCAAGTCTGTGAAACCATAAGTCTATTTTATCATTTAATTCACTCTCTCTTTTAGATACACATCACCATTAAAAGTTTCGAAGTCTAGAAATACTCCCCCATCCCCAATCTTAAAGAGGTTGCCTTTCACTTTATACTTCGTGCCATTCTCACGTTCCTCTTTCTTAACTGTTACCGGCAGCGACTCCAGGTTGTCCACATTAGTGTAAAAATCTCCATTGAAGCTTTCGAAACTCATGTTGGCTGCCAACCCCTTCTGAAACCACGCATTGATATCGCCATTGAGAGAATAGAACCTGCAATCTTTTGAGGGATTACTCAGGTACTCCACATCTACGTCTCCGTTTACAGTTGTGGCTGTTGCCTCACGGGATATTTTTGTAAGCTTAATACTCCCGTTTACATTCTGTACAGTCAAGGCTCCTTTCACATTTTCCACTGTAACATCACCATTATTGATCGTGCTAAGGATAAGGTTTACTGAAGTCGGCACCTTTATCGTAAAGTCAAGCGTATAGTCATACGGAGGATTACATTTATTTCCTCTCCCTTCCGATTCAGACCAATTGTAACCCCATCCACCTTGCGCTCCCCAATTCCTTTTTTTACTTTGGAGCTTTCCAAAATTGTTACAAGTACCCTCGACATAGTAGATCAACGTATCGGCTCGATCAATTGATCCCAATAGCAATTCCTTCTTTCCTCTCTCCAATCGTTCTTGTGTTTTTGCCGTTATCGTTCGCGTTACTTCCACAATTACTTTGTCGCCCTCATACCCTGCTACATTTACATCACCATTTATATTGGCAATCATTAAAGCGTTTTGAATTCCCTTCTTTTCAAAAGATACTTCCTTTGTAATTTTATCCGTAAACGATTGACCCCAACAAAACTGTTGTGAAGCCAGGCAAATCATAATTACTATTTTAGTTTTCATTTTTTCTAAATCTTTTAAGTCCTTTTCTCTATCTACCAAACAACATTTCCCTTAGCATCGTGTTTAAGTGGCCACTTAAGCACGGATTAAAGAAAGATGTTATTCTAAATTAAAACTTTAATACTCTCATTAATTTTACTTCGCACTTCTTTGGGTGTGTTTTCATTTTGTAAAAGCTTCTGCAGTTCCTCTACTGACTTTTTCTCCTGTATAGCTGCCATAAATTCAGCCAAGGCAATCTGAACTAGTGGTGAGTCTTGCCTTTTGATGGACCTAACTAATTCTTCACGTACTCTACTTTGCTTTGAATATGGCTTTATCGCTTCCAGCGCTGCTAACCTCACATTTGCGTTATCATCCTGATTCAAAGTTTTGAAAAGAGCCGCAGTTACCTTCACGCTTACTTGATCCATCTCACTTGTCAATCCAACAGCTTTTAAACGATCCGTTGCAGATTCCCTTTCTAGTAAGGAGAATATCATCATCTCACGTAACTCGCTTACCTGTTGGGTCAGCTCATATACTTCCAGTTTCTGTGATGGCTTGCTATATAAGTATCCTCCAACAAAACCAGCCACCAGTACAACCGAAGCAAATGCCAGGCGTGGAAGAAGTGTATTCCAATCTGGCATTTTAAAAGAAAATCTTCCCATCCTTTGTTTCCTCCTCTCATCAGCAAGGAAAGAATAAAACTGATCATCCAGTCGTATTGAAGGGGAAGGTGCTTCCATTTTCAAGAGTTGCTGATCCAATAAATTCAACTCACGCAATTGTGTGAGTTCAATCTCTCCTGTTTCGAGTAACTGCTCAATCAGCTTTACCTCAACAGGGTCGGCAAATCCTTCATTGTATTTGCCGATTAGCTCTTCTATTTTTCTAGCTTCCATATTTTCCTTTTAGTGTTTGCCTCCTGGATGTTCTAAAACATCTTTTATTCAAACCTCAATTTTTAATGACTTCTCTCCAATTGCTTAAAAATTACACGTAACTCCTGCAGCGCCCTAAACACTTTCACTTTCACAGCACCTTCCGTGCAACCAAGTATCTCTCCTATTTCCTGGTATTTCTTTTCCTGATACTTAGTTAACAACAAGATTTCTCTTTTCTCAACCGGCAGTCTGTCCATGGCCATGGAGAGCATTTGCTGTTCTTCTTCCTGCTGCATTTCAGTTGATCGGTTTTCATCATGTCCAAGTTTCTCTTGCCATTTTTCCAAATCATCTTTTAAATTGACTTTATTCTTTCTATAATGGTCGTGTTTCACATTTCGCGCTATGTGAAACATCCAGGCCTTAAAATCGCCCTCCCCACGAAAAAGGTGTCGATACTTCAAAATCCGGAAAAAAGTATTCTGTACGAGATCTTCACTGAGTTCCTGTTCCCTGGTAAGACCATAAAAGAAACCGTATAATGGTCTTTTATGACGTTCAAAGAGCATGCCTAGCCTATCCAGGTCGCCATCTCTTACCTTTACCATTAATGAATTATCAGAAAGCGCTTCCAAATTAATTTGATTACATGCAGGGAAACTGCGGTTTACAAAATAGGTTACAGGGATTTCCGTTAAATTTAGAATTATTAAATAGCATGTGAAAAATGAAAATGTTGCTACTGCTATCCGTCAGCGTAATCTTATTACAGTGTAAAACCGAAGTAGGAAGAAAACTAGTTTGGTCGGATGAGTTCAACACTACCGGTCAACCCGACACCAGCCGATGGAACTACGACCTGGGTGACGGTTGCCCCAATGTTTGTGGGTGGGGTAACAATGAATTGGAATACTATACGAAAGACTCTAAAAATGTGAGGATAGAAAATGATATGCTGATCATTGAAGCTCATAAAGATTCAGTTTGTGGGAAGGCATTTACTTCTACTCGGCTGGTAAGTAAATTCAAAGGTGACTGGTTGTATGGAAGGATTGAAGTAAAAGCCAGACTCCCAAAAGGGAAAGGCACATGGCCTGCTATCTGGATGTTATCTACAGATTGGAAATATGGAGGCTGGCCAGCAAGCGGAGAGATTGATATCATGGAACATGTAGGGTATGATGCTGGCGTAATTCATGGCACCATTCACACGGAAGCGTATAATCACGTCAACCAAACTCAAAAGGAAGGGAAGATCATCATTGCTGACGCTCAGAATGCATTCCATGTGTATGCACTTGATTGGGGAAAAAACACAATGGATTTTTATGTGGATGACAAATTATATCACTCCGTTAAAAGAGGTGCGTACGATACGTACAAAGAATGGCCCTTTGACCAACGCTTTCATCTGATCATGAACGTTGCAGTAGGGGGAAACTGGGGAGGAGCTCAAGGAATCGATGATGCTATCTGGCCACAAAAACTGGAAGTAGATTATGTAAGAGTCTATCAATAAATCCAGCGTTTAAGCTCTCGCCAATTCCTCAACTTTGTTCCGTTCGGTCTGCAACTCACGAGATAGTTTTGTTTGCTTTTCAAGTGCTCTTCGCTTAAAATCTTCATATTCATGTATTGCTGCATCGGCAATCACAATTTTCTCCTTCATATTCACAGTCATCAATTTCATTTTGCCTGCGATAAAAATGACAATCAAAACAAACGCAACAAACAAAAATGTAGAGAGGGTAAGAAAGGTGCTCTTCTTGAAATCAATACCCAACAATGAAATATGGGTGCTGTCATGGAGAATTTCCTCTGCAGCCTCTCGCTCACTGCTTAACGTTAATTCAACCGACTTGAGGTTTGCTTCAAGCTGCAAAATTTTTTCACGGGTTTCCTTGATGGATGCATTTTGTTTTTTAACAGAGTCCATCACAATTTTCCAAACTCCATCCAAAACAAACTCCTTGATCACCTTATAATCCTGAAAAGTTTGTGAATTTGACTTCATTAAGTTGTACCGCTCGGGTAATGAATTATCATTAACCTCTAAGGATAGAGCAGCAGATTGAGAGAAAGATAGATGAGAAGCCAAAAGACAAATTGCAAGAATCAGACGAACCATAGTTTTTTTTCTGCAAGTTAACCCTGTAAGTCCCTAAAACCAAGGTTCTTGGTTTAGATGAACAATTCAGTCGTTAAATCGAAATGATTGGGTGATAAACCGTCTAATGCCTCTTAAGGACAACCTGTGATTGATGAAGTTGTACAATACGATTAAAAAGTTCTCTTAACGCATGGTACTCTCCAGCAGAATACACCGTCTTGGAAATATTGATGATGCTCGACATTGAAATTTTATTATTCAAATTAGTGACGTTAAAAAGACAACGTCCACCATTTTGAGGAAGAGTAACAGCAACGTTGGCTGGAAGTTCTTCCACAACAAATTTTTCTGGGTATTCCAATGATAATAAAAACGTTGTCTCTAAAGGCGCTCCAAAATCCACAGGGTATTGACGTAGGGTGGACTTGAAAGGATTTGCTTCCCATCGCTCTACAATAAAGGGATTAAGGTATATCGTAGAAGGATTCGAAACACTTAAACCAGTTTCTACTTTCATTTTTTCAATCAAAGGTTTTGACAGGTCCTCAAGATTTTCAATTGTATATTCGGAAATACTCATTTCGCTTAACCTATTATGAAATTCTTTTTCATACTCCTGTAGTCCTTCTGATAAAATTTTAGTGCGCTTATCAAAAGCTTCATACCCAAAGGAGGTGATGATGAGCGTGCCATGAAATGCATCATCCTCTTCAAGCTTAAGATTTACCATCAGACTCTTCTTCTGTTTTTGCAGGGGCTTCAATTCTACCCAACCACTTTCTGAAGCATCTTTACTAATCAATCGGCCCTTCCCATTCAAGCATCGTTCTGGCAACATTCCAAAAGGCAAAAGCTTTTCAGTAGCATCTAATAAATATTTAGTGTCACCCAGATTGACGTGAGCAACAACGTAGTTGAAGTCACTCATTACTGGATGGATTTCATTTGGAACTCCAGCCGTTCGAGTGGCTAGCATCACCGGATCTGCATTAAGTCCTGCCGATTGCAAAGCTCCCACCAGAGAAAGATTGATGTCTCCAACATTGCCCTTTTTGGTATCGAAGGCTTTTTTAACTCCATCTTCAGTGTACTTACTATAGTTTCCGTTCCATGAATACCAGCTCTGAATGTATTGATACACTAGGGTTGCCCTCTTTAACGGATCTATCTCAGCTCCAAGCACGGTGCCCAATTGATCCTCCAAAAGTTTGCTAGCTTTTTTTATTTGCACACCAAACTCCTGATGTGTGCGAAGTTCACTGTCAACATCAGGCCACGATTTTGTATAATTATCAACACGTCCATCAAAATGCTTTACCTGAGATAGTTCATAATTAATCGCTGCAATAAAATTACTTTTAGCTGTCATATAGTCTTCTTCTACAAAAGCAGGGACATTTTCCATTGCATATTTTCCCAAAGAGCAATCTGCCTTCCTTCCTCCAGGTGTAAAGCAATCCTTGATGATCGTTGACTCATTTTTGGTGAGATCCAAATAACCAATGAGTGTCGTGTTGTATACATAGTTGGCAGGAATTCTGGCCCAAAACTCAGTTTTCATTTTAGGGATATCCGTTTGAAATTTCCAAGGCCAAAAGTTGAAAATGAAAGGTGACTCTAGAATATATTTAATATCAAGCATACTCCCCACCTGAACATCAGGAAGTGTGAATTTGGTTATGTCCCAATTCTCATTGTAGTTTTCATTAAAAATAGCAGACCGCTCCATTTTAATTTCCTTTGGCTGACCATTACTCAGATTATAAGTACTGGCGAAAACACTCCTTACAAATTGTTTCTTTACTCCTTCTTTATACAAGGAGATACTAAAATTGCCTTGATCAACACCTGACTTTTTAAGGACCTTAATCTTGATATGGTATTCTAGCACTAAATTATTATCTCCAGCACTGTCAATGGAAGCTTCACCGAATTCATTTAATACTACAGCAATAGCACTTGTATCGCTAGGATAATCCTTCATCTCTAGTTCGGCATAAGTATATTTCCCAAAAGGAAATCCATTCTCATATTGCGCAAAAGCAATCAGAGGGTAGCTTAGCAAAAGACTTATTACAATGCTGTTGATTCTCATTTAATCCTTATTCTTGACCTTCCTTCAAACTTCGCTGATTGAATTGATATGTACAAATAAAAACAGCCATCCCACACGGATAGCTGCTCTTTTATAGAATACAATCAGTTACTTGTTCAAGTTCAGTTTCTGATTTAAGGAAGACAACTCACCAGCATACGCTGCATTTAGTTTATTCAAATGTTCATCCAACTCTTTTGATAATTCATCATAGACTTTATAAACTCCGGCAGTTGGTTTTCCATCGCCAGACTCTAGGCTTCTGCGCAAAGCAGAAATTCTATTGCCTAGTTTAATCGGGAAGTTGAGTGGGTCTTGTCCACTGCGATTTTTGGTCTGGTATAAGTCTTCTTCTATCATAGTGATCTTTGCAATGAACCCCTTCGCGACTGTTGCAACAGCCGGATCATTAGCAGCTTTCATTCCATCTTCAAGCTCTTGTCTAGTCTTTCCTATTTTAATGACAGCCTCGTTGGCAGCACTTTCTTTGTCCGTGATTTTTAATGCCAGATCAAATGTTTCTTTTAGGTCAGCTTCACTCACCCCAACTAAATTAGGGTTCATCTTTATTTTAAATGGAAAAGTTTGTACATAAGCTCCGGCAGTGAACCTGATTTGATAATTGCCTGCTGGTGCTTTGGGACCATTCTGTGGTCTTGCACCCCAAATAATCATGCCCTCAAAAACTGTAGCCCCTGTATATCGCAGATTCCAGTTGAAGGAATTCAGCCCGGCTGCCGTAGTCGGTTTTGATTCGCCTCTGCCCCACCAATCTCCGGTTGCAGGTTTTTCCTCAGCATTCTTTCCAACAAATTTTCTGACCAGGTCTCCTTTGGAGTCTAATATTTCAATAACGACAGAGTCTGCCTTCGTACTTAAATAATATTGAAACTCTGCATCATACACACCGCGAATAGCATCTGCCGGTTTAAATAAAATTGAATTTTGCTTCATTACATCAGGCGTAAGCTGGCGTAATGGTTGAATGTTATCCAAGATCCAAAAACCACGGCCATGTGTGCCCAAAACAACATCGTTATCTTTTACAACCAAATCCCTAATGGGAGTATCCGGTAAATTCAGTTGGAGTGTCTGCCAATTATCTCCGGCATTAAATGAAACATAGGCACCATGTTCTGTACCCAGAAATAACAAACCAGGTCTTACGTGATCTTCACGAATTGATCGTGAGAAATGTCCGTCTTTAATTCCCGTTACAATTTTTGTCCACGTCTTTCCAAAATCTTTCGTTCTAAAAACATATGGTTGCCGGTCATCCACCTGATACCGGAATGCAGCCACGTAAGCTGTGCCTGCCGCATGTCTTGATTCGTCAATAATTGCAACTACCGAATTCTTTGGTAAATCTTTTGGAGTAATGTCAGTCCACTTTTTTCCTCCATCACGCGTGATGTTAATTTTTCCATCATCAGATCCAGCCCAGATGGTGTTAACATCATGAAAAGATGGTGCAAGTGCGTATACAGTACCATATATCTCTGGCCCATTCATATCTTTGGTTATCTCTCCGCCTGTTATACCTAAAGTTTCCGGATCTGCATAGGTAAGATCGGGACTTATCTTCTCCCAGCTTTGTCCATCATCTGTCGTCTTCCACACATGTTGAGAGCATGTGAATAATATCTTTGAATCGCGTGGGGAGAATACAATTGGGAACGTCCATTGCCAACGTTCAGGTAAGGAACTCGCTGGCTCACCAGAAAAAAATCTTGGATAAACTTGAATGTCTCGCGATTGCCCGGTTGTTACATCTTTCCGCGTAAGCAATGCTCCCTGACTTCCGGCATAAAATATATTTGGATTATCGGGGTGGGAAGTAATATAACCGCTCTCTCCTCCACCTACATCATAGCCCCATTGACCAAGCTCATTCATATGCTCCCAACCATCACTGGGAATAGCAATGGTTGAATTATCTTGTTGGGCACCGGCCACATGATACGGAACATGATTGGTAGTGGTAACATGATACAATTGTGTGGTGATATAATCCTGAGCGGTCCATGATTTCCCACCATTTACAGACACACAACCACCACCATCATTTGAAGTGATCATCCGCTGCGGATTATTTGGATCAATCCATAAATCATGATTGTCGCCATGGGGTACTGTGATCTCCTGATCAAATTTTACACCTCCATCAGTCGATTTAAAAAAATCCACATTCAAACAATAAACAGTCTCACGATCTAAAGGGTCAGCATAAATTCTAGAATAATAAAAGGCACGTTGGCGAAGTTTTCTTTCGTCATTGGTTTTTTTCCAGGTGGCACCTGCATCATCACTTCGATAAACTCCTCCATCGTTGGCCTCAACTATTGCCCAAAGTCTTTTACCATCTGCAGGAGATACAGTAATGCCAATTTTTCCAAGCGGGCCCTCCGGCATACCAGGATTTTTTGTCAACTCCGTCCAGGTTTCACCTGAATTTTCTGATTTCCATAATTTACAATCAGGGCCACCGCCCCACATCTTCCACCTTTTACGATAAACTTGCCAGGTAGATGCATATAAAATTTTGGGATTCGTTCTATCAATAATAAGATCAGCAGCTCCAGCTTTGGCGCTCACATACAAAACCTTTTTCCATGTATTGCCACCATCTATTGATTTGAAGACACCACGTTCCTCATTATCACCATATGGATGCCCCAGCGCAGCTACATACACTATGTCCGGGTTGGTGGGATGTACTCGTATCCTTGAAATGGCTTGGGTCTCTTTTAGTCCAAGAGATCTCCATGTTTTTCCTCCATCTGTAGTCTTGTACACTCCATCTCCTTGGGTAATACTTCCACGGAGTTGTGTTTCACCCCCTCCTATATAAACTATATCCGGATTCGTCTCAGCGACAGCTACTGCTCCTATAGATGAACTTGAAATTTGTCCATCCGTTACGGACGCCCACTCCTGTCCGCCATCTGTTGTCTTCCACAAACCGCCACCAGTAGCGCCAAAATAATATTCGTTAACCCGCCCTGGGCTACCAGATGCACCAAGCGATCGACCACCTCTCATAGGGCCAATGTTGCGCCACTTTAGGTTATCAAAGTATTTTGAGTCATACGATGTTACTGATGCCGTCTGACTTTGAGCAAGCGTAGCAAATATTGAACACAATAAGATAAACGTGAAAGATTTTTTCATGATGAATAAATTTTAGATGCTAAAAGGTAACGAAAAGTGGGACGTCACAAAACGGAATTGCTGCTAAAGGTATGTCGATGCATAGATACACATCCGTTAACCAAGCGCAGAGAAACTCAAAAAGTATAACCACTATAATTTTTGACCAGAAGAGCGAACATTCTTCCCTATCCTTTGTGTCAGATCATCTCCAAGATCCTCTCGTGCCTTCTCAGCCAGTTCATCCAATGTTTTTACAAGCTCAGGAAACTGTCCGATTACGTTATATCGCTCTCCAGGATCACGCCTTAAATCATATAAAGCTTTGGGAAACGAAAAATCTTCATTCGTATCACCCGGAAAACCATCCTTACCAACTTTAAAATTCTCATAGGTTCTACCCGGATGTGGTAAAACAAGTTTCCAATTTTCTAAACGAACTGCTTCAAGATTATTCCTTCTGTAATAATAGTAGAACTCTTTTCGAGGTGTGGCTGCCATATTTTCTTTTAGAATGGTCACTAAACTTACCCCGTCTATTTTTTGGTCAGGAAGTTTTAGACCTAGTAATTCAGCAACAGTAGGAAATATATCTATTGAGGAAGAAGGCTATTGCTGATAAGCCCTTCAGGAATTGTTCCTTTCCATCTCATCAGGCACGGCACACGCATTCCACCTTCAAAAGAATTCCCTTTACCCTCTCGCAAGCCGCCAGTAGAACCAGCATGATTCCCAAAATTCAACCACGGGCCATTGTCACTAGTGAAGATAATTAATGTGTTATTATCCAATCCATTCTGCCTAATAGCCTTGAGCACCTCGCCTACTGACCAATCTATTTCCATCATAACATCACCATATAATCCTTGTTTACTTCTTCCTTTGAATTGCTCAGATGCATTGATGGGAACATGTGGCATGGAGTGAGCCAAAGAAAGAAAGGTTTCTTACTATTCTTATTTATAAATTCAACAGCACGTTCTGTATACAGCTTCGTTATTGTAGCTTGGTCATCAAGTGTTGTAATAGGTATTTTCTTTTCGTTACCTTCTATGATGTATAAAGGTGGAAATCGATCTTTACGCCAATCCGTTGAAGGCTGCCCTGCAAAATCAATTGGCCAGATGTCATTGGAATATGGTAACCCAAAATATTCATCAAAGCCATGTTGCAACGGAAGAAACTCACGTCTGTCTCCAAGGTGCCACTTACCCACAATACCAGTTGCGTATCCTTTTTGCTTTACTAATTCGGCCAAAGTGTTTTCTGTTGAATTAATACCAACTGGGCTGTTTGGAAATAGTGCACCTGAAAATCCAATTCTATTTGGGTAACACCCAGTAAGCAGTACTGCCCTCGATACTGAACAATCTGCCTGAGCTGTCAAAAAATTTGTAAATCGAATTCCTTCACTACCGAATTTATCAAGTACTGGTGTTGTGTAGTTTTGTGCACCTGTTGAACTCAGGTCTCCATTGCCCATATCATCTAAAAATATTAGAACAATACTGGGGCTGGTAACTTTATCTTTTTGAGGAAATCCTTCCACACGTAATAAAATCAACAGAGCAAGAAGAAAGCCAATTCGGTATTTCATAATCAGATAGTTGATAACATTTTTTAAAACGTAATCCATTAAACTTACATTCAAAATTCATACACCAAACGGTATCATGCGAATAGATTCAAAAAGGTAGTTACTTTTACACGATTTGAAAAAGATAACAACAAAAATTATCTCTTGGATTGTTGGCAGCGCTTTATTATTGCATGTCATTGTCTTGCTTGTGTTTTATTTTTTCGAAGACAACTTAATTTTTCAGCGAAAAGCCCTTCCTCAGGAATATTCTTTCAAATTTGAACCTGACGCAAAACAAGAAAAGTACGAAGAGTATTTTATCAAAACATATGATGGGGAAACATTAAATGCTCTGCTTTTCAAAACGAAACTTCGTTCTAAAGGGCTTATACTTTACTTTCATGGCAATGCCGACAACTTACAACGCTGGGGTAAATATTCAGTTGACTTTACCCGACTTGGGTTCGATATCTTAATGGTGGACTATCGGGGCTATGGAAAAAGTACTGGTGTGCCTATTGAGCATGATTTGTACAAAGATGCCCTCACTGTTTTACGATGGGCTCAAGACAGCGTAAAACACATTAGACTTATAATATATGGTAGGTCGCTAGGGACTGCCGTTGCATCCAACCTCGCCACCGCTGTTACTCCAGACTTGCTTATTTTGGAAACACCATTTGACGAATTGACTGGAGCTATCTATAAACCACTAAAATCATTACTCTATTTTCTTCCTTTACACTCCAAGTTTTCAAACAAAGCTTTTCTTCCCAAAGTAACGTGTAGAAAAGTTATCATTCATGGTACGAAAGATCAGGTCGTTCCTTTAGCATCAGCCTCGCGACTCAAGCCGTTATTAGTTGAAGGAGATGACTTTGTCATCATTGAAGGCGGAAGTCACCGCAATCTTCGCGACTTTAAAAGTTTTCATAGGGCGTTGGCAGAGGCACTGAAGTAAATTGTAGATTTTGTGAACATCAAATTTCTCTAGTCATCCCCGCAATTTATTCTCAACTTCTTCATAAGGAATAAATTCACTATTTTACTAAATAATTTATTAGCTCATGGTTGTCTTTTTCCTAACCATTGTTGGACTATACACTACCATTTGCATTTCATTCTATTTTTTTCAGCACTTAGCTTTCTTTCGACCAGAAAAACTCTCAAGAACATTCGAATACAAATACCCCTTTCCATTCGAGGAACTTGACTTTGATATGGAAGACGGTGGGCGCATCAACGCCATTTATTTCAAGGTTCCCAATTCACTTGGCGTTGTCTATTACCTGAAAGGAAACTCAAAGAGCATTAAAGGTTGGGGAAAATTCGCAAAAGATTTTGTGAGCAACGGATATGATTTTTTTATGATGGACTACCGTGGTTTTGGAAAAAGCCAGGGAGAGCGAAGCCAAACAAAAGTATTTAACGATGCTCAGTACATTTACAAATGGCTTGCTCATTCATATCCGGAGAGTAAAATAGTTTTATATGGCCGTTCGTGGGGAAGTGGCATAGCCGCACGCATTGCCTCCTGGAATAAACCGGCTTTGTTGATTCTGGATTCGCCCTATTTTAGTTTCCTTTACAATGTTAACCGGTATTTGTTCTTTACACCATTAAAGTGGTTGCTGAAGTACGACATGCGCACAGATCAATATTTACAAGAAGTCAAATGCCCGGTGCATATCATACATGGCACCAAAGACAGGCTCATTTCCTTTTCACAAAGTGAAAGACTAAAAGCACTATTTCCAGATAAAATAACCTTGCACCAAATTGATGGAGCACGTCACAACAATCTCCCGGATTATTCTGAATTCTTTGAAATTCTCTACACCATTCTTTACGTAAAGCCCACAATAGAAGGTCAAAAATGATGCCTGATGGTAACTAAAACAACATCTGTTGACTTTACACGCATATTTGACATCCTCAATTACCAAAAGGAAAAATACCCAAATCAACATGCACTAAACTCTTTTTTTGCGGGACAATGGCATGGGATCTCCATACAAGAATTACAAAATAGAATTGACGCTCTATCCTGTTGGTTTATTGGTAACGGATATCAAAAAGGAGATAAAATAATTTTAGTGCCCAATACGGGTAGCCCGGAGTGGATGATTCTTGATTTTGCATGTCAGCAGGCAGGTCTAATTACAGTTCCTGTTCATCCTACCTCTCGCCCAGAAGAAATCGAACTTATCCTTACCGAAACTGAAGCCAAACATTGTGTGACGGCTGATAGCGAGCTGTATTTCAAGTTTACGTTAGTAATTGAAAAATTAGAATCGAAAACAATCATCCATCATCTCAAGCATGGGGTGCCTGGTTATTTTTTTCCGTTGCAGATATCGAAAACGTCACAAGGAGAACTGACTTTATTAGAAGAAATAAAAATGGGAATTCAAGAAGATGAATTAATCACCATCTTATATACATCTGGTAGTTCAGGAATACCTAAGGGTGTCATGCTGTCACATCGAAATATTGTTCATGGCATAAAGGCCATATTAACTATACTACCTCTTGAGCCAAAACACCGAGTGCTAAGTTTTTTACCATTCAGTCATATTCTTGAGCGCGCGACCAGCTATGCCTATCTTGCATTTGGTGTATCATTATACTTTAGTCAAAACAAAGAAAGCTTCGTTCATGATTTTAAAACTGTAAAGCCTTTTTTCTGCACGTGTGTGCCACGGGTACTAGAAAAAATGTACGACTTTATGCAGGAGCAAATGCTCCACAGAAATAAAATAAAAAAGATAATAATTGGGTGGTCGCTTGGTGTTGGCAAAAAGTATGCGACTCGCGAACACACTCAACTCTTGTTCACAATAAAGTTATTTATTGCGAGAACGTTCGTGTTAAATCTCTGGAGAAAAAAACTTGGTGGAAAAATAAGGTATATGGCAGTTGGTGCAGCCTCCCTGAGGCCTGAAATTGGAAGTCTCTTCTCTGCTGCTGGAATTAATATTGCCGAGGGATACGGGATGACAGAAACCGCACCACTCATAACCATCAATCGATTTGAGCCCGGTCTCAATCGTTTCGGTACTGTCGGTGTCGTTATTCAGGGAACAGAAGTTAAAATTGATGAACCAAACGAGCAACAAGAAGGAGAGATTTTGGTAAAAGGCCCTAATGTAATGATGGGCTACTTCAATAGGCCGGATTTGACTAAAGAAGTCTTTACAGAAGATGGATGGTTCCGCACTGGTGACATCGGTAAGTTTGTTTATCAACGATTTTTAAAAATCACGGATCGAAAAAAAGATATTTTCAAAACCTCTTCTGGAAAATATATTGCACCTCTTCCGTTGGAAAATCATTTCACGAAATCGCCATTCATTCAACGATGTCTGGTCATTGGATTTCAACGGCAATTCGTCACCTCTTTAATTGTTCCCCATTTTGAAATACTCGAGGCGTGGTGTGGTGAGGAGAACATTCATTGGACTTCACCGCAATTTATGGTCCATAATATTAAAGTCAGGGCTAAATTTCAGAAGGAAGTAAATGAATTGAATGAAGAACTACCCAACGTTGAGCGGGTGAAGGATTTTGTGATCTGCCATCAGGAGTGGAATGTGGAAAGTGGTGAAATTACTGCGACACTAAAGCCCGTGCGGAAAACATTATTGGAACACTATGAAAAAGAAATTGAAAAAATGTATGCGTGAAATCAATTCCTTAAAACAATTAACGGTGAAAAAAGTCTTTCTTATTTCAATTCTAAAACTACTACTGAGTGGGCTGGCAACTTTACCTTCACTAAACTGCCATTCAAACTTGCAGCCTTAAAAACTGCAGGTTTAACTTTATCAGGAGATTCAAATGTGTTATGATCCTGAATTTTCTCTGATGTTAAAATTCTTCCGGTGACTGTACTCACTTTTGCGCCACGAATATCCACCACAACATCCTGATTAACCTTTGCATCTATATTAACAAGGGACATGTGTATTATTCCATTTGCATCTCGTGAAGCAGAGGCCGAAACAGAAACGAGTTTTTCGGCTCCAAAAACATAATCATTCGTCTTTAATTGTATCGGAAGCAAGGTCGCATCCTGGTGAACATTATACATTTCCATTACGTGATAGGTTGGCGTCAGCAACATCTTCTCTTCGTTGGTTAGAATTACCGCTTGCAAAACATTGATAGTTTGCGCCAGATTAGCCATTCGTACGCGATCGCTATGATTATGAAAAATATTGAGGGTAGCGCCTGCTAAAATTGCATCGCGCATGGTATTTTGTTGATATAAAAATCCTGGGTTTGTATTGGGTTCCACATCGTACCATCCACCCCACTCATCGACAACCAGTGCTACCTTTTTTTCTGGATCGTATTTATCCATTATAGTGGAATGCCTTGTAACTAATTCTTCCATCAGAAGTGCTCGTTTCATAATTGTGAAATATTCCTCCTCTGAAAAATCTTTAGCCGATCCTTTCTTACTCCAGTCAATCACAGAGTAATGATGTAGTGCTACACCCTCCAGCATACTGTGTGGAATATCCCTCATAAGCACTTCTGTCCAATGATAATCCGAGGAACTTGCTCCTGACGCAATTCTAAATATTTTGTGATCATTACTCCAACTGGTCATAAATGTTGTATACTGTCGGTAAATGTTCGCGTAATACTCTGCTGTCATATTACCCCCGCATCCCCACGCTTCATTACCAATACCCCAAAACTTAACATTCCATGGTTTCTCTCTTCCGTTTTCAATCCGAAGTTTTGACATTGGGCTAACACCATTAAAATTTACGTATTGCAACCATTCAGTAAATTCCTGAACCGTACCACTTCCAACATTACCCGACAAGTAAGGCTCGGCTCCAATTAGCTCACACATATCCAAAAAATCGTGCGTTCCAAAACTATTATCTTCTGTTACTCCGCCCCACCAGGTATTTACCATTGTAGGTCTTTTCTCTTTCGGGCCAATGCCATCTTTCCAGTGGTAGGTATCCGCAAAACATCCGCCAGGCCAACGTAAATTGGGAACCTTCAATTTTCGTAAAGCCTCCACCACATCAATGCGCACACCCTTAGTATGAGGAATTGTTGTGTTTTTTTCACCTACATAAAAACCACCATAAATACACCTACCAAGATGTTCTGAAAAATGGCCGTAGATGTGACGATCAATTTTTACGGAACCTAAATCAGCATTGACTACAATACTGTTTTGACTCATTGCTGGAAAAAGCGTGAGCCACAAGATTAGTGTGCCGAGTGTTTTAAGGGTGGCTTTCATTTAAGGTGATAGAAGCTTAGTTCAAACGAGTTCGGTGATTACTACTTTCTCCATCACATCTCCTTGACGAATTGCATCTATAACACTATCTCCTTCAAAAACTTTTCCGAACACGGTATGATTGCGATCGAGATGACTGGTGTTCTTACGGGAGTGACAAATAAAAAATTGTGACCCTCCAGTATTTCGTCCTGCATGTGCCATCGAAAGTACCCCTCTATCGTGATATTGATTTTCTCCCGTCAATTCACAATCGATATTATATCCAGGGCCACCATTGCCAACTCCATTAGGGCAGCCGCCCTGAATCATAAAGTCAGGAATAACGCGATGAAAAATTAATCCATCATAAAAACCCTTTTCAGCCAGGGTAATAAAATTCTTGACTGTACCAGGTGCATCCTTTTCGAAAAATTTAATTTTCATTACTCCTTTCTTGGTGTGAATTTCTGCTATCTTCATTGTTGTATTAGTTTTTTTCTGCAAGATAGCACGAGATATTAATTTCCAGGACAAGAAATCTTTAAATCCTACTCGAACCCTTAAAACGATGAAGCCTTGTGTCACTGCAAAAAAAATGTACCCTTCACGAGAAATTGCTGAAGATGCGTTGATTGAAGCCAGAACCCAGTTTGAGTACAAGGCCAACCAAGGGCCAATTGATGTTTATATGTGCGAAGACTGTGGCTACTACCATCTCACTTCTCAAGGAAAAATGAATGACAAACTTGCTACCCAACTAAAAGACGGAAAGATCAAACTTCAGAAAGAGGCAAATCAATGGATGAATAAGATAAAAAAACGATGAGTTAGACAGTCATCACATACTTCTTTATAAATGATAGCGAGTCCAACACTTCAATATCCGAAAAGAAAAAGTCTTCGAGGTCTTCGGTAATAATACAGGTGCAAGCTGCTGCTGTAGCAGAATAATATTCCAAGCCATCTTCAAAATCACGAATGGAATTGTTGTGCAAGGCGCTTATTACGGTTGATTCATTGGCTGGAGAAACTTCAATCTTTTGACATAGAATCTCTATCTTTTTTTTTGCCAATACAGCACCACTTTTCTTTTCTGAGAAGTAAAAAGCTATGGCCAGGCAAATTGGAGAGGTGAACAACTGAAACCGCGGATTGTCTGCTAAGCTCAATACGCGTGCTGAATAGGTGAAGAGAGGATATTCTTTATTTAAAACTGAAACCAGAATATTAGCATCCAAAAATATGTTCATTTCCGAGATTTGAAATATTCTTTCTTAAGCGATTTGCGTGAAGGGGTCGCCTTTTGATATTTCACTTCACCTTCAGCCAACATACTTACCCAATCGGCTACTGGCAAATCTTCTAGTTGCTGATAATGGCCGCTTGTAATTTTGCTATATAGAAATTCGGTGAGCCTGGACAAACTGATGTTATTATCTTCAGCAAACTTTTTGGCTTTGCTAATTACCTTTTCATTGAAGCTTAAGGTTATTTTGGCATCCATATCCCCATCGTTTATACGACAAATTTAATATTTTTATACGTATAAATACAAGCCATGGTTTCTTTGCATCCAAAAGTATTCCAGGCCAAGTTGTGCAAATTGTGTATCTTTGCGCATCACTCCTCCAAATTCCCGTAGAAAAGCGCTTTCTGCGCAACGTTGAGCCAAGAGGCGTACAACTAAACAAGTAGACACGGGTTTCCGTGTTTCAAAAATTAAACATGTCATTCGAAAAATTAAAACTCATTGAGCCCATATTGCGCGCTCTGAAAACTGAAGGCTATACAACGCCTACACCCATCCAAGAACAAGCTATTCCTATCTTATTACAACGCAAAGATTTGCTTGGCTGTGCTCAAACCGGAACAGGCAAGACAGCAGCTTTTGCTATTCCTATTTTGCAATTATTGCATGAGGATGAACTCTTTAAAAAAGCACCAGCAGGAATCAAAACATTGATCCTAACACCAACGCGTGAGTTAGCAATTCAGATTGGCGAAAGCTTTACAGCATATGGACGGCACCTCCGGATACGCCATACTGTAATCTTTGGTGGCGTATCACAAAAATCGCAGACCGATGCTTTACGTGCAGGTGTTGATATCCTTATTGCAACCCCTGGTCGTTTACTCGACCTGATGGATCAGCGTTATGTTAAACTCGAGCACGTAAAAATGCTTGTGCTTGATGAAGCCGACCGCATGCTAGACATGGGTTTCATTCACGATGTGAAGAAAATCATTGCTAAAGTGCCTGCAAAAAGGCAAACCTTATTTTTCTCAGCTACTATGCCGGCTGAGATATCAAAGCTTGCGGATACGATCTTAACACATCCGGTAAGAGTAGAGGTAACCCCAGTGTCTTCTACAGCCAACACGATAAAGCAAGAGCTTTATTACGTAGATAAGAATAACAAGAAATCCTTGTTGCTAGATCTGTTGAAGGATAGGTCTATTAACACAGCACTTGTTTTCACGCGCACCAAGCATGGTGCCGATCGCGTAACAAAAGACTTGAACCGTGCTGGCGTTTCCGCGGAAGCAATACACGGAAATAAATCACAGAATGCGCGTCAGCGAGCATTGAGCAATTTTAAATCGCAACAGACTCGTGTTTTGGTAGCAACCGACATCGCAGCTCGTGGTATTGACATTGATGAACTTTCACATGTCATCAATTTTGAATTACCTAACATACCAGAAACCTATGTTCACCGGATTGGTCGTACAGGTCGTGCTGGTGCAAGTGGTATCTCCATTTCATTTTGCGATGCTGAAGAAAAAGAATTTCTAAAGGATATTCATAAGCTTATCGGCAAAACCATTCCAGTAGTGGAGAGTCATTCCTATCCGATGATGCAGCATACCTTTGTCAAACAATCTGAAAAGCAGCGCCAAAGCTCGCCAAGAAGATCGGGTGGAAATAATTCTTTCCGTAACTCTGGAAGAAGTCAGAATTCAGAAAGAAGATGGTCAGGAGGCCAACAATCCAGAAGAGATTAATAACAATTCGATCTTATATCCAAACGAGAGCTATTACTGAAAATAATGGCTCTCGTTATATTTAGCAATCTCATTGCCTGAGATTAAGACTACATTTTCAACAACTTGAACGCATGCTGCCATTCATTGCGGACCATGCCTGGAATGCACCACAACATGCACAGTGGCTCAATAGCACGTGCTGACTCAACAAGTCCAAAATCAGCTGTTTCCCAACCAAATTGATCGAGGATGGTAGTAACTGCTTTCTTCGCTTCATTATCGTTGCCGCAAATAAACATGGTTGGCTTC
>JAENVX010000129.1 GCA_016650355.1 Bacteroidia bacterium
GACCTATACAAAGGGCTAAGCGTAACCTTTACGGCAGATGCGGATGGAAAGAACGGAAGATACAATTCGGTGAATGGTGGAGTTGTATGGCCGGCAAGTGGAACGTGGACATTTAAAAATGCTGATGCCAAAGCGATGACCCGCGATGACGGATTGGAAATTACTATCGATGCGATAGCTGAAAAGTCAATGACGATTTCATTCACCCGTACTGGCGACACAGTTTTTGAAGGTGGAAGAAATAAAGCAGTAGGGGGTAAGCATGTCATGACAATGGGGAGGTGAAAGGCCGTTTATTGGCTCTAGAATATACTTCTAAATAATAAGAATAAACTTCCGGATAGAACCATTACCACAGGCAGTGTCAATAACCAGGCGACCAAAATATTCCTAACGGTTTCTGATTGTAAATTTTTGATTCCTTTGCTGGCCACCATACTTCCGGCAATGCCAGATGACAACACATGGGTTGTACTCACAGGCCATCCGAAGAAACTGGAAAGGCCAATGGTGCTGGCGGCAACTAACTCAGCACTTGCCCCCTGTGCATACGTAAGATGTTGTTTGCCAATTTTCTCCCCAATCGTTTTTACAATTCTTTTCCAGCCGATCATGGTTCCCAAACCTAATGAAATTGAAATCATGAAAATGACCCAGCCTGGTGCGTAGTCAGTGGCCTTCGTAAGTTTTTTCAAGTTGTCTTTTACGTTTTTTTTATCAGCCTCGCTAACCCTCGCTTCCTCTTTCTTCATAAGGTCGCTCAGGTTTCTATTCATCACCAGCAAATCTTTACGTACATCAAAACGATCTTCTTTCTTAATATTATCAATGTCAGCAACAGCAAGAAAATTTGCCTGCAGCCGTTGGTTCATGGCGATTGATTCGGTTAACTTGTTTTGATCTGGCTGGGCCAATGGCGCTGGATCAATGTTGGTTGCTATTAATTCAATTTTTTTCAGCGGATCCATTAGGGCTGCAGTCTCTATGTGCGAGTTTAATGCGAAATAGCCTGGCACAATTCCGATAAGTATTAACATCACAAGTCCAACACCCTTTTGTCCATCATTTTGTCCATGAAAAAAACTTACGGCAGTGCAGGTGAGTAATAATATTCCTCTGATCCAGGGAGGTGGAGGCGAATTTTTTTTAGGTTCTTTAAATAAGTCATCGCCCGTTGGGTTATCCTTCGTGAGATTACGAAGTAAAAACATTAAGATGATCACCATGGTGAAACCGAAAAGTGGTGATACTAATAATGAAAGCCCAATTTTCTGGGCTTGTCCCCAATTGACAGCCACACCTTCAGCTGCAGGAAGCAACGAATAGGCAATACCAACCCCAAGAATTGAGCCTATAAGTGTATGAGAACTGGAACATGGAATACCGATATACCAGGTAGCCAGATTCCAGGTAATAGCGCTAATGAGAAGAGCAGCTACCATGGATATACTGTGTGCTATGTTTTGATCAATAAGGGACTCTACTGGAAGCAGGTTGACGATACCCATCGCTACGGTAATTCCTCCTAAAAACACGCCCAATGAATTCATAAACCCAGACCAGATAACAGCAACCCATGGCTTTAGTGAATTGGTATAGATGACGGTTGCTACCGCATTTGCGGTGTCATGAAATCCATTTACGAATTCGAAACCACAGGCTGCGACCAGGCACAGCACAAGCAAAACTGCGTAGGAAAATTCTAACTCGAACATGCTGATTAGGAATTTAAGCGTTGATTTGGGCTGTAAATTCGGCCAAAGGTAAGATTCCGTTTCCTGCCCATTGTTATGCCATTGTTAACAATTACCGAATTCATTCAGACAAGATTATTATAAAATCAACGCTGAACAACGGCCACCTTCAACTATTGGAGATCTATTATTTATCACTTTGAAAGTCAAGGTTTTAAAGTTCAATTTTGGCTGTTATCGAGTGAGGTCTCTTTTGCATTTTATTCGGGGAGAGCCCAATTCAATACCTTTGTGGATTGATGAATATTGAGATACGCGGCCAACGAATTACCATGCTTCCTGAAAAGGCGTTGACGTTAATGTCGGGGAAGATTTTGGTTCTGGCCGATTTGCATTTTGGCAAGATTAATCATTTTAGAAAATCCGGAATACCTGTTCCTCCGAAAGCGAATGACCGGAACTCAGAATTTTTGATTGATTTGCTAAATCGCGTGAAGCCGGATCGGGTAATTTTTTTAGGTGATTTATTTCATAGTCATTACAATGAAGAATGGGAAGTGCTGGGGCAGGTGCTTCATCATTTTTCGTCATGCCAGTTTGAATTGGTTAAAGGAAATCATGACATCATGAGTAAGCTGCAATATGAGCGACATAAGATGAAAGTTCATGAAGGGGAATTGAAAATTGGGCCATTCGTATTTACGCACGAGCCACAAGAAAATCCCGGGTTGGACGCTTATAATATTGCCGGTCACATTCATCCGGGCGTTCACCTATCGGGAAAAGGAAAACAATCTTTAATGTTACCTTGTTTTTATTTTGGCGCGCACCAGGGCATCATGCCTGCGTTTGGCTCCTTTACGGGATTAGCAAGGATACGTCCAAAAAAGAATGATCAGGTTTTTGTGATAGCCGAAAGCAAAATTTTGAAAGTAGATCAAGAGCAAATATGAAAAACATTTTTCTTGGATTACTTTTTATCTCTTATGCTGCGTCTGCCCAGGATACCACACGTTTATCACTCGTATTTTTTGGTGACATCATGCAACATGATTCTCAAATTGGGGGTGCATACGACACACTCGCCAAGACGTACGACTATTCTTCCTGCTTTCAATACATAAAACCGTATCTCGATTCAGCTGACCTTGCAATCGGCAATCTGGAAGTGACACTCGCTGGCCCTCCATACAAGGGTTATCCACTTTTTAGTGCACCAGATGAATTATTGACAACACTTAAGGATACAGGAGTAGATGTTTTAGTCACAGCCAATAACCATTGTGTTGATCGTGGCAGGATTGGTCTTGAACGTACAGTAATGATGCTGGATAGTTTTAAAATTTCTCATACGGGTACTTTTATAGATACTGTAAATCGATTGAACGATTATCCCTTGACGGTGCTGCGAAATGGTTTTGCATTGTCAATACTTAATTACACGTATGGAACGAATGGCATGCCAGTTGAGAAACCAAACATGGTAAATCGCATAGACACTGCAGCCATCAAAAAGGATTTAACGAAAGCGCGAGAAGCTCACTCAGACGCGATCATTGTGTTCATGCATTGGGGATCTGAATATCAAAGCCTTCCATCAAAATTTCAAAAAGAGTTAACAGATTTCTGTTTCCAGTATGGTGCTAAGATGGTAATTGGATCACATCCCCATGTTTTGCAACCGATGGAGTGGAGAAAGGAATCGGATCAGTTGGTTGCCTACTCTCTGGGTAATTTTGTCTCGGGTCAACGAAAAAGATATACGGATGGCGGAGCGCTGTTGAAAGTGGAACTTCAAAAAATTATCCAGAAGGATAGCAGTTCAAGTACTCAGATCAATAACTCTGGCTACCTGTTGGAATGGGTTTACCGTACTTCTGGCCGCGACAAAAAATACTTTATTCTTCCGTCACCTGAATTTGAGGCTGTCCTTTCAGAGAAAGAAGAAACTGATGAGGCAACTTTGAATTTGACTCCATCGGATAAGCAATCTTTTAAATTATTTTTAGATGACTCCCGCGCGCTTTTCAAGAAGCATAACCTAAATATTGAAGAGTCAATCCGTGATTGAGTTTATTTAAATCAATAAGAGGCTTCAGATTTCAGAAACTATCTACGCCTCTTTTTTCCGCTACTTTGTTTACCACCTCCCGAGAAGATGAGACCAATCGAAAATTCCAGGCCAGTAAGATCTACCTGCGCATCTTGAAAGTCTGCTTGCTTTGTTTGATTGACACCTCCAAGTGAACCTCCAGTGTAGGAACCGGTAAGCGGAAGTTTTGCCTGACTAGATAGGTAATTCGTCTCCAGTGAAATTCCAACTTGACGGGTAACATAAAAAGTAACTTCGGCTCCGAACAAATAGCCAAATCCCGGATGGTTAGAAAAGGACAAATCAGCATTCGCCACATCCCAGCCTTCAAGTTTTCGCAATCCCCTGTCAATATTTCCATAATCTAATTTTTGCGCAAAACCATAAAAGATGAACCCTCCACCTTTTATATCCAGTTCTACGCCTCTTCCTTTCAATTGAAACACTAACTCTCCGGGAACAAGTATTGTGAAATTTGGTCCAAGTAATGGATCCTTTGATTCGAATGGAAGCCCCTTCATATTTAATCCAGACATACGATAAAGTGAAGCGCCTGTTTCCAAGGCAATGAATCGGTTTAGATTAACACCCAGACCACGAATGGAAAATGGACTGATAGGAGTAGAAAAGTATCCATTTTTAGGGATGAAATAAGAAAAGGATAAACCCACATTTTGAGCAACAGAAGGAACGGTGAAAACTAGTCCCAAGATTGCTGCAAGAATTACTTTTTTCATAAGGGAAAAATTAAATAAGCAAGATATCTATAAATCAACGCTTGTTGTAGTCAGTGAAAAGAACTTGCATGTATGCCTTGCCCCATTTGAGGTCATCATCCTTTCCTTCCTGTTTGATGTATTTCTTAAAATCGAAGTCGTAAATATTTTCAGTGTTTGGATCAATATATCCATAGCCATTATGAAAAATATAGGTGGCAAAGGGTCTCACTTCCTTTGACAAGATGTTTTTGCTAAACTTAAATTTATCAACAGGGTTTTTTAGTTGTGCCAAAACTGTATTGGCGATATCGGTCTGCCCTGCAAAAGTTCTAATCACTGTGTCTCTTTTTGTAATCGCTCCACCCAGCCACAACATCGGTATCTTAAAACGTTCTTTCTCCTTTATTTCTTCTTGATTGGGATGGCGGTGCCCGTGGTCGGCTGTTATAATTATCCACGTATTTTCCCACCACGATTGTTGTTTCGCTTGGGAAATAAAATTGCCAAGACATATATCTGTATAAATGCAGGAGTTGAGAAACAATGAGCTATCATCATTTCCAGTGATAATAGGTTTCATGGGTACGTCAAAAGGTTCATGACTACTTAGCGAAAGCATTACTTTAAAGAAGGGATTGGAGGCTGTATCGCACTCAGCTAACAATCGATCGAAAACAAACTGATCATGAACGCCCCATTTTGAAGTGTTAATGCTATCATCGAAATCATCGTCTTCGGTGATGTGGCTAAAGCCTGCAGAGATAATATAAGACTCCATATTTGCGAAACTGATATCTCCACCGTAAATAAAGGAAGTGCTGTAACCCAATGAATTAGCTACTCTTGGTAAAAAGGGCAGAGATTCTGTTTTGTTAGGAAATTTTATAATAGATGTGAGTGGTTGAGCTGGATAACCGCTAAGAATTGATACAATGCCTTTGTCGGTTCGATCACCGCTGGCATAAAAATTATCGAATAGTACTCCTTCGTGTGTTAATTTATTGAAGTTAGGTGTAATGTTATCCAGCCCACCCAGTGGTTTGATAATCTTGGAAGTAAAACTCTCCAGTACAATTAAAATGATATTAGGTTTGGGCGTGGAGAGAAATGAATTTGAATCAGGTTCTGATTTTGTCATTTCTGACAATAGCGTTTCGGCTTCTATCGGACTATAAAAATCTTTGGCATATTTATGTGTTTTGGTCGAAACAACACTCAAAAAGAAATTCCACACCACATTGATGCCCGCATGGTTTGGAAAAACCTTAGTCTTATGAAAGTAGACGACACCGGTATTTAACGGTGCAACTGTAAAACTGCTTCGGATGGGAACAAACAAAGAGGCTGTAATGAGAAACAGTATGATTGCCCAGAAATGACTGGCTCGAGGGAGGTGCAGAAATAATTTGGCAATTCGTGCATAATAAAACCAAATGAACAGGCAAAAAAGGACACTAAAAATGAATATTAGCAATAGAAGGATGTAAGGATTTGCACTTGCTATTCCTTCACCTCGAGCATACATAAGAGGAGTTGTGTCCATCCGAAAACCCCATTGTTTATATAATTCTAGATCAGCAACAACAATTGCTGCAGAGATTAGAAGTAAGATGGTTATTATCGTGTTGTTAATATAATATAGTGCTTTGCCAAGAGTAAATACTGATACTGTGAGGAGTAAGCCGGTGAGAATTAACCAATACCCCGCCATGGCAAGGTCCATGCGCAGTCCAAGGAAGTTGAGTGTGAGTATATCAATAAGTTTTAGAGATGAGGTTTGGTTAAAATGATAAAAAAGAAATATGGAGCGGCTGAAGACAAAAAAAACAATCCAGTATAAGCCGATCCATCCAAAAAGTTTAAGTCTCTCCTTCATTAGGCACGAAGTTAGCAGAACCGGATAATTCTGCCTCCTCCCATCCAAAAGATGTTATAAAACCGATTACTTTTCTGTAAAATTGGATAACTGCGAATCTGATTGATATAAATATTAAATAATGAAAAGATACTTCTTCTTGCCAATAATTATTTTGTTATTCTCTTGTGCCGAAAAAAGAACACCTGCCGATATGGTGATCCTGGGTGGAAATATCTACACCGCCAATAAAGATAACTCCATGGTAGAAGCAGTGGCTGTTATTGATGACAAGATTGTTTATGCAGGAAATGTAGCTGGCGTAGAAAAGTTTAAAGATGAATCGACACAACTCCTTGACCTTGAAGGCAAGACCATGACACCTGGTTTTATTGAAGGTCATGCACATTTTTTTGGTGTTGGATATTTTGAATTAGACCTCGATTTAATGAAGGCCAAAAATTATGATGAGATAGTGGAAATGGTTCGCCTTGCGGCTGAAAAGGCAGAACCGGGTCAATGGATTTTAGGAAGGGGTTGGCATCAGGATAAATGGGACCATTTGCCAGAGAATATGATACAAGGCTTTCAGACGCATGATAGGTTGAGTGCCGTTTCTCCTAATAATCCTGTTGCGCTTGAACATGCAAGTGGACATGCTGTTCAGGTAAATGCTAAAGCTATGGAAATAGCAGGCGTAAACCAGTTATCGAAAGAAAGTGCACGTGCGATATCTGAAGAGGGAGGCGAGATTATCCGGGATAAGAACGGAAACCCAACAGGTATATTTAATGAGCTTGCAACTGGACTGATCTATAAACATATGCCCGTAGCTGATGACGAGCGCGATCGGCAAGCGATAGATTTGGCCATAAAGGCATGCTTGCGTAATGGTATTACTAGTTTTCATGATGCCGGTGTTACGCGCAGAAATATTGAGTTATTCCGGCAAGCCAAAAGAAATGGGCTTCTTGGCGTCCGCCTTTATTTGATGTTGGGTGGAGATGACAAAGCCCTTGTGCATGAATGGCTGAAGCGGGGACCTGAAATTGATTCTACCAATTGGCTAACGATTCGATCCATCAAACTTTATTGTGATGGTGCATTAGGTTCAAGGGGTGCGTGGTTGCTGGAACCATACACTGACCGAGTTGATTTTTATGGAATGTCCACTTTATCGATGGACTCAGTAGTTAAAATATCTCGATTAGGACTAAAGAATGGATTTCAAGTTTGCTCGCATGCCATTGGCGATCGGGCAAATCGTGAAATACTTGATCGATACGAAATTGCTTTTAAGGAAAACTCAGAGGTAATCGATCATCGATTTAGGATTGAACACGCTCAGCATCTTCATCCAAATGATATTCCAAGATTTGCTCAGTTGGGAGTACTTCCAGCTATGCAAGCTGTTCATATGTCCTCAGATCGCCCGTGGGCAATTGATAGGTTGGGAGAAAAAAGAATTAAGGATGGTGCTTACATGTGGCAATCGCTTTTGAAGACCGGAGCTAAAGTAATTAATGGAACAGATGCTCCTGTCGAACCCATCAATCCAATTGCAAGTTTTTACGCCTCTGTTAGTCGCAGAACATTGAAAGGTGAACCAGAGGGCGGCTATGAGGCTGAAGAGAAAATGACG
This sequence comes from Bacteroidia bacterium, assembly GCA_016650355.1. Lineage (GTDB taxonomy): Bacteria > Bacteroidota > Bacteroidia > Cytophagales > Cyclobacteriaceae > ELB16-189. Next base: position 8,003 of record JAENVX010000129.1, read on the forward strand.
CGTGAGCAAGCCCTTATTTCGTATACATTAGATGCAGCCTATGGTGCCTTCGAAGAAAAAATTAAGGGTTCTATTGAAGTTGGAAAATTAGCTGACTTCACCATATTTTCTCAGGATATTATGACCGTTGAGGAGAATGATCTATTGAAGACAGAAGTAATGATGACAGTAGTTGGGGGAAAAATACTGTTCAAAAAATAAAAAGTCCCAAGGATCTGGGACTTTTTATTCGATAAATCCAATCTCTTTATAAGAGAAATTTACGAGCTCTTTCCATTAACATATTCCGGTCAGCGGTAATCGTTGGATCACTATAGATACGAGAAGATAGTTCACTGACTACACCCTTCTTATATCCTAATTTCTGTGCAATTTGTTCACAAAAATGAACTTCGCTCTTAAATACCTGCCCATCACTTTTCATTAGCTGGATAATGTAGTAAAGGTTTTCAAATCGTTGGTCTTCAGAAAAAGCTGAAAGGTCCCCAATAGGTTGAGGGGATTTTAGCATTTTTTCGATTTCTTCTTTTGGTACGCCATTTGATTTTCCAATCATGTGGATGACATTAGCCTCTTTTTCGGCTATTTTATTATCACTGGCTGCCAGGTTTATCAAAATGTTAAGCTGTTCTGCAATCATAAAAATTATAATTTGTGCAAAAATACGTTCTATACAAACGAAATTTAACGAAAAAACTGATAATTCTTAGTCGCATCGGAAAAAATCCTGCATTGTTTGATCTTATCAAGCAACCCTTATTTTCGCACAATGTCTTTACTGCAAAACCTGGAATAATGAAAGTAATAATCTCCTTCTTAATGTTTTTGACCTCAACCAGTCTTGTTTTGGCACAGGAAAGTGAAACCCGAGCGATTGATTCCTTTCGTGGAATAAAAGCCAGCGAAGCTATTGATGTGTACCTTAAGAAAGGAACCAAAGAAAATGTCAGAGTGGAAGTCTCTGGAACAAGCCTCAACAATGTTATCACTGAAATTTCCGGTACCTATTTGAAGATTCACATGCGTGAGGGAAATTACAAGAACAGAAACGTTAAAGTCTATGTCACCTATGTAACCTTGGAAAAAATTGCGGCCAGCTCAGCATCTAATGTTTTTTCTGAGGATCGCATTAAAGCTGGGACTTTCAAGATAGATGTTTCTAGTGCTGCCTCAGTCGAGGTTAAGCTTGATGTTGAAGATCTTACGGTGGACGTTTCAAGTGCTGGCGATGCTGTTCTGGAAGGAAAGGCAAATTCCCTAAGCGTAGAGGCAAACAGTGCAGGTGAAATTGATGCGTATGCACTTGAGGGCGGTGTAGTGCGCGCAAGTGCAAATAGTGGAGGCAGCGTGAAAGTTAACGTCACAAAGGAATTGGATGCCCATGCCAACAGCGGAGGGAGTATTCGATACAGAGGAACCCCCTCCAAAACAAATACAGGCGCCAACAGTGGGGGGTCAGTAAAAAAATCGAATTAAAATGAAGGTGGGTTTGTTTAATTTTCTAACAACTCCGATGATCGAAGAATCTAGTTCAACGCATTGATTCGGAGCACTTAATAACAGCAGAATCCTAATATAGTCGTTATTTTCTAATTAATACGCGACTGGGTTGCATCAGCTTTCCATCTTGTTTATTGCGTTCCCAATTCAATTGCGCAATGGAAAAATTTTTGATGTACGATGCTTCTGTCGTATTGATTGTAGTCCAGATTGCTTTCTTTAGCTTGAAGTTTATCATAGCCATTTTCATTTCCGTATTAAGACGAGAAAGAAGGAAGTTTAGTTTGCAAAAGTGATGATTTTGTTTCCTGGCGATGGAAAAAAGTAGGGCCTCCAGCTGGTATTTAACTTCCTCCCGTTTCTAACGGGTATCAGCGCAATCGATTAAAGAACCAAAAATTATCTAATTTTTATTTTTTTGTTAAAAATCGGGTAATATTTTACCCTCAATACTAAATATTCCCCTATTTTTGGCGCCATCAACATCTAAAATAAACACACTCTATGGCGCAACTACGATTTCAAGCTTTAAAAAACTTAAATGAACGTCCCAAAATTCATGTCGAATCTACTCCTCCAAACATTTCAAAGGTATTTGGAGAATATGTATTTGGCATGGAAGAAATGAGGGCCACATTAGCCCCTGCTGTTTTCAAGAAGGTAAGCAATGCGATAAGGAATCATGAAAAAATTGATGAGACCACTGCAGATGCCGTTGCTTCTGCAGCCAAGTCTTGGGCAATTGGAAAAGGTGCGACACACTTCACGCATTGGTTTCAGCCGATGACTGGAGGAACTGCCGAAAAGCACGACTCATTCTTTGATGCACTTTCTGGTATTGAAAAATTTAAAGGAAGTGAATTAGTTCAGCAGGAGCCTGATGCTTCTTCATTCCCAAGTGGCGGAATCAGGAGCACATTTGAAGCTCGTGGCTATACAGCATGGGACCCGACTTCACCCATGTTTTTATACGGAAAGACACTTAGTATTCCAACTATATTTGTTTCTTATACAGGCGAAACGCTTGATACGAAATCGCCACTATTAAAAGCTCTTAAGGCTGTTGACCTATCTGCCACTAAAGTTTGCCAGCTATTTGACAAGGAGGTTCAACATGTAGTTGCTTCCCTTGGGGCTGAGCAGGAGTATTTCGTGGTTGATAAAGCCTTGTTTAATGCACGCCCTGATCTGGTAATGGCTGGAAGAACTGTATTTGGTCATGCACCAGCACGTGGGCAGCAATTGGAGGATCATTATTTTGGAACCATCCCATCGCGTGTCTACGATTTCATGCGCGATTTTGAAATTGAAAGTTGGAAACTTGGCATACCTGTACGGACCCGTCACAATGAAGTTGCACCAAGCCAGTTTGAAGTAGCTCCATTATTTGAAGAAGTAAACGTTGCCAACGATCACAATCAGTTGATGATGGATGTGATGAGTCGCGTTGGAGAGAAGCATAACCTAAAAATTCTTTTTCATGAAAAACCATTTGCAGGTTTAAATGGTAGTGGTAAACACAATAACTGGTCTCTTATTACCGATACAGGAGTGAACCTCTATGCACCCACTAGTTCAGCGCGCGATAACTTACTCTTTTTGACTTTCTTCGTCACAACAATCAAAGCAGTACATGAGCATGCAGATTTGCTAAGAGCAAGTATAGCAAATGCCGCCAATGACTTCCGACTTGGCGCTAATGAAGCACCTCCTGCAATCATGTCTGTATTTATCGGCTCACAAATGACTGCCGTATTGGATGAATTGGAGAAGAAGGGGAATGTGAAGATTGAGAAGGGGGATAACATGTATATGAAATTGGGAATCGATCAGATTCCTGAAATCATTTTGGATGCAACAGATCGCAACCGTACTTCACCATTTGCCTTCACAGGAAATAAATTTGAATTCCGTGCAGTTGGTGGTAGCGATAATTGCGGAACACCCATGACAGCCTTGAATCTTATTGTGGCTGATCAATTGGATAAATTCCATGACTCAGTTACTAAAGAAATAGCCAAGGGAACCGAAAAGCGCTTGGCCATTGTAAACGTATTACGCAAATATATTAAGGAGTCGAAGGATGTTCGCTTTGAAGGAGATGGATATTCTGAAGAATGGGTTAAAGAAGCAGCTAAGCGTGGATTAGGCAATGTTAAAAATATGCCACGCGCAGTAGATGCATACTTGTCAAAGAAATCTCTTGACCTTTTTGAGAGACACAGTATATTTAGCCATAAGGAAGTTGAGGCTCGCAATGAGATAAAGCTTGAGAGCTATATTAAGAAGGTGCAGATCGAGGCCCGTGTAATTGGTGACTTAGCGATCAATCACATAATCCCAACTGCCATTGCGTACCAAAACAAATTAATATCCAATGCCAATGGATTGAAAGGATTGGGTGTTGATAATAAAGCAGTTGTTGATACAATTAAAGAAATCTCGGAGCATATCGAAGGAATAAAGTCAGGTGTTCGTAAAATGGTTGATGAACGCAAGCGCATCAATAAGATAACGGATACTCATAAGCGGGCCTATGCATATTGCGATGATATTAAAGATACTTTCTTTGAGAAAATTCGTGATGCAGTAGACAAACTTGAGTTGGTGGTGGATGACGAAGATTGGCCATTGGTGAAGTATCGCGAAATGTTATTTCTGAGATAATTCCTAGACTAAAGTCATCAGACTATGCCGGCTGTACTTGATGCAGCCGGCATTTTTATTGACCAGAATTGATTACGGGATGACCTGGTAATAAATCGATAATACCCTCTCTTATAAGTTCTGGGCGTGACCATGGTACAAAGTGATTCATATCCTCAACCAGTACAATTTTTAATGGAGCATTTACGATCATCTGTTTTGCAAATTCCACATTTCCAGGTGGCACAAGGCTATCTTTCTTACCCTGGATTACAATGGTAGGCGTGGTTAAACTTTTCCATAGTGGAAGCATGTCTTGAAGTTCAGGTTTTAGCTTATAGATTTCATCGTTGGATGCGCGCATAGACCTTGGTAAAATCCATTTCAAAAATGGTGTTGCCAGTGGTGCGCGAAACCATGTTTCATGAGGTTCAAGTTCAGGGTCAACCGATCCGGCAACAATTACCAACCCATCTATAAGTTCAGGGTAGTCGATTGCCATTCGCGCAATAAGAGGACCGCCTAGCGAATGCCCAACTAAAATAACTGGCCTGTTATTTTTGTGTTTTTCTAGAAGTGGCTTCAAACAGGCAGCCTGTTTCTGAAGGGAAGGTTCGGCATTACCAAAATTTGAATGTCCAAATCCAGGTCTGTCAACGGAAATCATTTGTGTCTTCCTTAGAAGCGAAGTATCACCGAGAAAATCAATAAAGGCACTTAAGGAGCCAGGTGAACCATGGACAAAAACAACAAGGGGAAGGGTTTCATCCCCTGCTTTTAAATAGGTAATTACACGGTTTCCTATATTGTAGGAGTGTAACGTGCCCTTGACTTTTTTTTCGGAAAAATACTGATCAATTTCCGATTTACTCATTCGGAATTGCATGCAGGAATCTAAAAAGAGGAGACACCCTCCCAAAATGAATAATGAAATGACCCACTTACGGGAAGCAATCCACCATGGGCTCATAGTGACTATTGGAGGTTTAGGATTTTCTTGTACTGATTAGAGTCATTCAAAACGGCAATTGACTTTTTTACTTCCTCATCATATTTGAATGCTACTTCAACAGCACCCTTTTCAAGATAATACCTTGAAGCAATGTCTTCTTCCAGAAGTAATTTAATCTGATCTTTGAAGGTGATCAAATCATTCTTTCTACTTTCTGCAAGTTTTATGTCAATCTGATCAAGTTGAATTTTAAGATCGGCATAGTATCGTTCTTTCTTGGCTTCGGTAGTAAACATCGCTAACCTTTTTTCCAATTCCGATCTATAATTGTACGATCTATTTTTCATCCAGTTAACAAATTCTTGATATTCCTGATCTGTTAAGCTAAACTCAGCAGCGGGGGTAAGTGTTGTATGTTGTGACGCGTACAGTGTTGCAAAGTCAAAAAGATGGCCATTGATGTAAAGCGTATGTGTGATCGATGCTTTGTCAGTAACTTTAATAGTAATATCAGGGTCAATTCCACCACCATCAAATACATTTCTGCCACGGGAAGTTTTGAATTCTTTCTTCAGAGAATCAGGTATTGACTCCACGCTTCCATCTTCTCGTCTATGCGAGTAATCCAGCACCTGTATGCAGCGCCCGGTAGGTGTGTAGTATTTTGCGGTAGTGATTTTAATTTGAGAATTGTAGGAGAGAGGTCTGCTTAACTGAACCAGACCTTTTCCGTAAGACTTTTCACCTATAATGATAGCCCTATCATAATCCTGTAAGGTGCCGGCTACAATCTCTGATGCAGAGGCACTGCCTCGATCAATCAAAACGGCAACTGGAATATCAAGATCTACCGGGTTATTTAATGTTTCGTAATGGATATTGCTATCTGCTACTTTGCCTTTTGTAGTTACTACTTTTTTTCCTTTTGGAATAAAGATGTTGCAAATATTAACAGCTTCAAAGAGTAGTCCTCCGGGATTGCCACGCAGATCAAGAATAATGCTCTTTGCTCCTTTTTCTTTTAGAGCAACGACTGCATTTTTAACTTCTTTGCCAGCCTCAGGTGTGAAGTCAGTCAATTGAACAAAGCCAACATCGCTGCTTACCATTCCATAGTAGGGAACATTACTTATTTTGATTTTCTCTCTCTTGAATTCCAATCTAATAGGTTGATCAAGCCCAATCCGCTTCACTGTTAACACTACTGAAGTTCCTACCTGGCCTCGCATGAGATGATTTGCTTCCTCCTGGGTTATTTTTGATAGATCCACCTCATCCATCCTAAGTACTTCATCACCAATTTTCAATCCGTTTTTAAAAGCGGGATATCCCTCATAGACCAGTGTCACAACAGTCCGGTTTCCTATCTCACGCGTTACTGCTCCGATCCCGCCATACTGGCCAGTGTTTAATGTGCGATAATTTTCGACTTCATCTTCAGCAATATAATTTGTATATGGATCGAGGGAGTTAAGCATAGCGTCAATTCCTGTGCGGATAAGTTTGTTGGGATTGATTTCATCCACATACAATGCATTCACTTCCTTAAAAAGCGAGGCGAAAATATCCAGGTTCTTGGCAATTTCGAAGTAACGTTCTGCTGGAGGGGTAAAGGAGAGTAGTCCGAGAATTACAAAAGGAAGCGAAAATAGGACGATCTTTTTTTTCATTTAGGAATTATTATGGCTCTTGGGTACGAACGTAATTCATTTGGTTTTGGTGCAATTTACCTGAATTTAGTTTGATACTCCTGTGGAATAAATTCCACTTGTGCCGTATGTACCTGATAAATCAAAACTCTGAAACAACGCATCCCTTCATATTTGAGTCAACTTTGAAGCCTAATTCAAAAAAAACGTTCCAATGAATATTTCTTCAACATTGAAATTGAGATTCGTTTTTTATGAAAAGTATATTAATCAGCCCACGCTTTTCGTATAAAGCGCAGCCAGTTTCCCCCCATCACATTCTCAATATCAGGCTGGGTATAGCCCCGCTGTGAAAGAAGAGTTGAAATTTTTTGTATGTCAGCAATGGTTTCAATGTCGTATGGACTTTGCTCTTTTCCAAACGCACCATCTAGATCGGAACCAATGCCAATGTGTAGGGCATTACCCGCAATCTGGCAAATATGATCATAGTTATCGATCAATTTATTAAGACTGCAATTCATTTCTCTTGGAGTGGATTTACGTTTTATCCAACCGGGCACCACCATCCAAGCGTCCATCACACCGCCAATCACAGCACTTCGGTTAATGAGTTCTTTGATCATGTCATCACTTAACTGTCGATTGTGATCAACGAGTGCTCTACAGTTATGATGGCTCGCCCAAAGATTTCCATTGAAGTGATTCAATGCTTCCCAAAAGCTATCATCGCAGAGGTGCGTGACATCAAGGATTATGTTGAGCCGTTCAATTTCTTTTAGCAAGTCCTTTCCTAGAGTACCCAGTCCGCCTGTAGCATTAGTGCCTTGTGCATACCTACCTGGTCCGTAGTGAGCTGGGCCAATGGCGCGGAGACCTTGTCTATAAGATTTTTCGAGATGTTTTGGCGTACGTATGGAATCTGCGCCTTCTAGA
>JAENVX010000130.1 GCA_016650355.1 Bacteroidia bacterium
GTGAGAACGAGCTGAGATAGAAAGCAGGATAACTTCCAGCAATAAAAGCTGTGAGCAATCCCGCGGCTAAAAAAATCCAGAAAAATCCGTAAGCTCCAAAGTAGTTAACTTCGAGGCGTTGCCCTACAATAGAATTAAAAAATGGTACCATCAGTTCAAGTAAAATAACCCCCAGTACCAAGGCTACAGAAACTAGAATTATAGTTTCTCCCATAAACTGCTTAATCAATTGGTGCCGAAATGCGCCCATTACTTTGCGTAAACCAACTTCTTTGGATCGCTTTATAGCCCTTGCAGTTGAGAGGTTCATAAAATTGAAGCAGGCAATGATTAATATTATCGCGGCAATAGCTGAAAAAATATAAACATAATTCTTATCTCCATTTGCCGTATCAGCTTTAACACCTTTGGTAAAATGTATTTCTGTGAGAGGTTGTAACCAATCGCCTGTCCGCTCCGGATTGTAAACTTCCATACGAGATTCAGTAAATTTTTTGTCCATACGTTTTACCAACTCATCGACATCCTTATGATTTGGGATGTAGAAATAAGTAGCGTAATTCCAGGCATCAAGGTTCGTTAGGAATTGCTCCGCTGGAAAATTATACCTGTCTTCAACAATTTTTGCACCGGTCTCGAAGGTTGTGACGTATGTAAATTCGAGATGAGAATTTGCAGGAACATCCTTAAATACTCCAGTTACTTCCAAATCATATGCATTATCAAATCGGATTGTTTTTCCTATAATTTCACCGTCTGGAAAAAATTTATCAGCTACGGATTTTGCTATGGCCACTGTAAAAGGTCTATTCAACACTAGAGCTGGGTCTCCTTGTGTAAGCTTAAAACTGAACATCCGAAAGAAATCGTCATCTGCCATCGCGAGGTGCTTAGCATCTAAAAAAATTTCCCCTATTTGCATCAAGGGACGCTCCTCCAGGTGAGTAAAGCGTGAAAACATCTCTACCTCACGAAAATTATCGGCAATCAAAGGTCCAAAACCTGCTGGCAACATGGTTTGCATAGATACAACGCCATCTCGTTCTCCTCGGGGAATATAGCGGTAGATAGACTCCTTATTGATATGAAAGCTTTCATAGCTCAATTCAAAACGCACATACAGCGTTACAAGAAGGCAACACGCTAGACCAATCGCAAGTCCAATCACATTAATAGAAGTGTAACCGATGTTTTTCAGTAGACTGCGCGTAGCAATAAGTAGGTAATTTTTTAGCATAAAACATTTTTACGATACTAAGATGCTTAAGAATGCATGAAGGTTGCACGTTTGGAATGAAAATCAGAAATCAAGCATTAGTCTTTCACCAGTCTTTTCGGGAAAAATCGACACCTTTGCATCACAAATTCTACCTGTTTTGAATTCCGATCGCTACAACCAACGCGGAGTGTCCGCCAGCAAAGAAGACGTCCACGAGGCTATTAAAAACCTTGACAAAGGTCTGTTCCCTATGGCCTTCTGTAAAATTGTGCCTGATCTGCTTGCCAATGACCCCGCGTATTGCACGGTTATGCATGCAGATGGTGCGGGAACAAAATCCTCACTCGCTTATTTGTATTGGAAAGAAACTGGTGATCTATCTGTTTGGAAAGGCATTGCGCAGGATGCGATCATCATGAATATTGATGACCTCCTTTGTGTTGGTGCTGTTGGTCCTATTTTATTATCCTCCACCATTGGCAGAAATAAAAACCTAATTCCGGGTGAGGTAATCTCAACTATTATAAATGGTACTGAAGAAGTGCTGACGATGTTACGAAAATACGGTATGGATATCATCAGCACAGGGGGAGAGACTGCCGACCTCGGTGATTTAGTTCGTACAATCATTGTCGATAGCACGGTAACTGCTCGAATGAAACGAAGTGATGTGATTGACAACAAAAATATTCAGTCTGGTGATGTGATCGTAGGGTTAGCGTCTTTTGGAAAAACAAATTATGAGGATGAATACAATGGTGGCATGGGCAGCAATGGCCTCACCTCTGCACGTCATGATGTTTTTCATAAAGACTATGCAGTGAAATATCCTGAATCATATGATCATAGTGTTCCAAAGGATTTGGTTTATTCAGGAAAATACAAAGTAACAGATACTGTTCCCGGAGTTGATGTAAATATTGGGAAGTTGGTCTTGTCTCCTACACGCACATTTGCTCCCGTCATAATTGATGTGCTGAAAGAATTACGTAAGGAAATTCATGGATTGGTCCATTGTAGCGGTGGGGCTCAAACAAAAGTTTTACACTTTATTGAAAACCTACCCGACCAGCAGACCA
>JAENVX010000131.1 GCA_016650355.1 Bacteroidia bacterium
ATCCCGTGAAAGTTTGCCTTCAGAAGTCGCTTATTCTGTAGAAGCGCGATCTCTCGCTTTGCATCGTCCAGACAGGCAAAGATACGCTTTTGATACTTCTTGATCTCTTGATCGAGACGAGCTTGTTCAGTTTTTACCTTTCTCTCAGTACTCTTGACCTTGGCGGGTTCTAGCGCAGTGGAATAGACAACAGCATACTTCAACATGTGCAATTTATACTCCCCAGTGCTTTCCGCCACAACATAGTTCACATCCTTGTTATGAGCATTCCGATAGGCTACCTGTTGGCCGAACTCACCGACTCCTCTTTCAATCAACCCCTTAGCTTCGTTGATATTATCCGGCATACGAGTGATATAGTTCATCTTCGCGGCTTCCATTTTGGTGAGGATCTCGTCGGAAAAAAGAGCACTGTCGGCTATATAATAAAAGGTCGTCTTATCCACCTGAAGCTGGTCCAAAAGCTTCACTACGTCATCGATGTTTTCCTTGTTGTAGGTTTTGTCACTCATATTTCCAGAGAGCACCTTAGCATCGACAATCGTTCCGTTGGCTGTTCCAATACCCATTTTAATCTGCTTTTTATCGGGCCGTTTCGCTTTACTGTGGCCAAAATCGATAGAGATGACGCCAATCTTACCATCTCTCGTTTCATAGTTCCCCCACATGACTAAGGAGGTGGTGTCATAATTGATGTTTTTGATTTGTATCCCATAGGTCAGCAAAGCGTTGGTGCAGATCTCCGAAAAGATTTTGCGACATCCTGCCTCGTAGAAAACATCGAGGAAATAACTAAAACGGTCGTCTTTTATTTGTTCCAATTCCACGGGAGCGTGAAAAATGCCCTCCAGATCCTTGGTTTCATAAAATTCATTCAATTGATACAGTGGCCTGTATCCATCTTCTGCCATCGGTGCCATTAACATCATGGCTTCAATCCCAGGGGAAATGTCCATTGGGCGTCCGGTCGCTTTTTGCATATGCTGATTGATGATTTGTGGTAAGCCTATCTTTTCACACAATCCAACAAAGAGTTGAAGTCGGCCATCTGTATAAGTTCGAACGTGATTCAAATCGATTATTTCTGTTGGCATGATGCGTCTCTCCCTGCTTTAGCAAGCGGTTTTAAAGCTATCATACTTTATGGAAGGTTGTTTGTCCAGAAAATTTTTTAAACGCCTTCGAAGGTTGTCTGGATAAACCATATACTGGCATTTTAATTAACCAAATGGGAATTTCTGTTTTTTTTGAATATGAGATCTATACTAATAAAAGGGATAGGATTCATAGTATTCTATGAATAACCTATCCTTTTTTCTTACTACGGAAAAAGGCATTTTTTATAC
>JAENVX010000132.1 GCA_016650355.1 Bacteroidia bacterium
CCTAAAATCAAGGAATAGGGTTCCTTCTAAGTCTACATACCCTAAGTAAACTCATGTCAATTACTGAAGCCATCCTACTCGCTATTGTTGAGGGGATCACAGAATTTCTCCCAGTGTCCTCAACAGGCCACATGATAATTGTATCCTCACTGATGGGAATTGCTTCTGACCCTTTCACGAAAACATTTACGGTTGCCATTCAATTAGGCGCTATCCTTTCAGTTATTGTTTTGTATTGGAACCGCTTCTTCCAATCCTGGAGTTTCTATTTCAAACTTGGCGTAGCTTTTATACCCGCTGCCATCTTTGGATTATTACTAAATGATTTTATAGACCGTCTTCTTGAGCGTGTTGATGTAGTTGCCTATGCATTAATAGCAGGCGGTATCGTTTTTCTTTTTATCGATAAATTCTTTCACAAGACTGAAGAAAAAGGAACATCAGAAATCTCCTACCCTGTTGCATTAAAAATTGGTTTCTTTCAAACCATCGCATTAGTTCCTGGGGTTTCCAGATCAGCAGCCACTATCATTGGCGGCTTGACTCAAAAACTAAATAAGAAGACTGCCGCTGAATTTTCATTCTTCCTTGCCGTTCCAACAATGTTTGCTGCCACCGCCTACAAGCTATTGAAATTCTACCTTGAAGGAAATAGTTTGGGTTCAGAAGAACTCACGTTGCTTGCAATAGGTAACCTCGTAGCTTTTTTGGTTGCCATCCTGGCAATTAAATCCTTCATAAGTTTTCTTACCAGCCACGGATTTAAAATTTTTGGATACTACCGTATCGTCCTTGGAATTACTATTCTGGTTATGTACTTCTTGGGCATTCAGTTATCCATTGTTTAAAAATGGAGCCGATTACTGATCGTGTTTTGTTGATTAAAAAACCATTGAAGTGGACATCCTTTGATGTTGTACATAAACTGCGTTATAAACTGGGTATAAAAAAAATCGGACACGCTGGAACTTTAGATCCATTGGCAACAGGATTGCTTATCCTATGCACAGGAAAAATGACCAAACAGATTGAACAATACCAGGGAATGGAGAAAGAGTATACGGGAAAGTTTGTCATTGGCCAAACGACACCTTCATATGATCTCGAAACAGAAGTAAGTCCAGCAGTAATAGTCTCTCATTTTACAGAATTGGATATTAAGAAAGCCACACTTCCACTTATTGGGAATATTCAGCAGGTGCCCCCACTACACTCCGCCATAAAGGTAGATGGACAAAGAGCCTACACG
>JAENVX010000133.1 GCA_016650355.1 Bacteroidia bacterium
AAGTAATCGTAAACCTCTTTTTCCATTCTATCTGTCTGCGCTTCGACGAAAAAACTGCAGCGCAATATTCATCAACCAACCATTGCCGATGTTAGTGATGCAGTCATTCATATTCGGAAAAATAAATTACCTGACCCTACGTTGATTGGCAATGCAGGAAGCTTTTTTAAGAACCCTTTCATCACGGTTGAGCACTATCATTCACTCAAACGTTCATACCCAGATATTCCAGGATATTCCCCTGTTAATCAAGAGGTTAAAGTGCCGGCTGGGTGGTTGATTGAACGATGTGGATGGAAAGGAAAAACGTTTCAAAAGATTGGCGTACATAAACATCAAGCACTTGTATTAGTTAACTATGGAGGAGGAAGTGGAGATGAAATTTTTCAGCTCTCTGAAAAAATAAAACAAAGTGTTGAAGAAAAATTTGGTGTGAAGTTGATGAGTGAAGTCAATATATTTTGATCACTTAGATAGATCAGTTATGATGAATAAGAAAAAATATCACTACTGGAATTTTTATGTCATTTGAAAATTATTTGCAAAAAGTTTTTGTGAATTAATTTTTTATTATACCTTTCGTACAGTTTTAAACTAAAATATTAAAACGTTATGGCAAAAAAACCCGCTAAGAAAGCAGCCAAGAAAGCAAAAAAGGCTGCTAAGAAGAAGAAGAAGTAATCAAGTAACGCTTGATACTTTTACGAAGGGAAGTGATCTAGGATCACTTCCCTTTTTGTTTACTATTCACTTGTTAAAAAATTATCAACGTGTATTGAAGTACTTATGAGTATCTCATAAATGCTAAATAGAAGAATTCCTGTAATACCACTTTCATTATAAGCAGACTCAAAGCACTGTTCTAAGCTTTGCATATATACTACAAACCTTGCTTCTAGGTTGTCGTCAATCGGTTGCATAGATTTTAAAGCGCAAGTGCTTGTTTACCAACACTCAACGCATGTAACTTTACAGAAATTAAATAATAATAACATTATGGCAAAAGCAACTGCTAAACCTATCGCTGCAAAAGCAGCTGTCAAAAAGGCTCCTGCAAAATCGAAAGCAACTTCATCTCCAAATATTGAAAAAGTAGCGGAAGATGTGTTGACTAAACTTAAAACTTTAAATCTCGAGCCCCAACTACAAGCCGACATCGCATGGTGTCTGGGTAGCTATAGACATGACAAGAATCCGGCCGGCCTTTACGAAATGGCTGAAAGAGCTTTTGGAATTTTCAAAGCAGAGCAAGCTAAGAAAACCAAGGGAGTTACCTCAAAATTAGTAGAAGAGGTAGAGAAGGCTCTTAAGAGCAAGTAAAAAGATTTACTATCCCTGACTCCGTACAGTCAGGGATAGTATTAATTCATGTGAGTTACGTTTGTAAGGGTTCCACTATACTTCACGCACTCTACACCAAATCGGTTGAGGAAGTCAACACCTTCATCATTAGCCAATCCTTTATACTCAGCATATGAATTTAGGTAGATAACCTGCTTTATCTTCATGCTATAAATTATTCTGGCGCAAGCCAAACAAGGTGATAAGGTAACATACAGGGTTGCCCCCTCCACCGAGGTCTTATTTTTAACAGCATATAAAATTGCATTTTGCTCCGCATGGATTGCCAAGGAGCAACCCCCCTTAGAATCGTGTGGACAACCAGTTTCAGGCCACTCTTCATCACAATTATGTGTTCCGGATGGAGGCCCATTGTACCCAATGGAAATTATCCGTGTATCCTTGGTGAGTACAGCACCCACATGGCGCTTAATACAATGAGAGCGCTTGGCAAGGTTCACTGCCAGTTCCATGTATATATCATCAAACTCTGGTCTTGGCGTAGTCATTAGTAAGCTAGTTAGTGAAAGGTAAACTTCTTAAAAATCAAGTTTGAAAGCAAAATTCTTATCTTCGCTACAAAAGTATTCGTGCATGATTAGATTGTTTGCCCTGTTTCTTCTACTTACTGGATTCAATTCATTCTCACAGGAAGCAATTAAACTTCGCCCAAGTCCGTTGGCAATTGCCTCTTCGCGGTACAAAGACACTTATCTCAAAATTGTTTACAGTCAGCCGCAGAAGAGAGGCCGCGAAATATTTGGCAGCCTGGTACCTTATGGTGAAGTTTGGAGGACTGGCGCCAACGAAGCCACTGAAATCACATTTACCAAAGACATCATGGTAAATAACCTACTAATGAAAGCTGGTAACTACTCTTTATTCACGATACCCGATCAAGATTCATGGACCATTATATTTAATAGCGAGTTAGGGTTGTGGGGTTCTTATAATTATAATTCAAAATTAGACATACTACGCTTTAAGGTACCCGTTCAACACATCGAAGACTTGATCTATGAATCTTTCACTATAACTGTTGATCAAAAAAATGACAAAGCAGACTTCACGTTGATGTGGGACAGGACACGGATATCTTTTCCAATTCAGTTTATTGAAATCAAACCTTAACTTTCATTGCATGCATTTTCTAAGACTCATCATTTTAATTGGAATCTCTATTTCAGCACGCGCGCAAGACACAACTGCACTGGCTCAGCACAATGGTTTTAAAAGTATAAAACTCGGCACTCCTATTGATAGCGTAAAAGGTGCCAGTTTTAAGAAAGACATTAAAGAAAAAAATCAATTCCCAACGAAGCTTTACGTTGTTGACAACCCTGAATACAAAAACATAGGTGAGGTTAAAGTGAAAAAATTGGAATTGAAGACGTATAAAGACCTTATTTACGAGATTAATGTAACGACCGAAAAAGATACCCGGTTGATGAAAGGAATGGTTAAGACATTTGGTGAGCCCAAATATATAATTCCTTCAGACAGCTATAATTGGCTGGCGCACAATCTTAGCCTCACTTTTAAGAACCACTCTAAGAAAGAAATATTATTGACCTATCGCTCCTACCCTATGCTAAAAATGATGCTGGTTGACAAGGGAAAGAAGGTGGATGACATTGCAGATGATTTTTAGTGGTTGAATAAGAATAAGATGGTTTATCCCTTGTAGGATATCCTGTAAATTACTCCCGCTTGATCATCAGAAACAAGCATTGAGCCATCATCTAATAAAAGAACATCAACCGGCCTACCCCAAACTTTTTGGGTTGCCTCGTCCAGCCACCCGCTGGCGAAAGTTTCATAGCCAACAGATTTTCCCTGCCCGTCAGGCAGGCGGGCATTTTCAACTTTTACCAGACTTAGTTTATAACCATTTTTCTTTGATCTATTCCAGGAACCATGCTCGGCAATGAATAGCTGATTTTTGTATTGAGGTGGAAACATAGTGCCATCATAAAACTTCAAGCCGAGGGGTGCAACATGGGCACCAAGATTCTGAGCGGGTTTAGTAAAGTCAGAACATGGTCTTTTGTTTCCAAATTCAGGATCTTTTATTGTACCACCATGGCAGTAAGGATATCCGAAGTGCATTCCTGCTTTTGGTGCCGTGTTGAGCTCACATGGGGGAACATTATCGCCTAACATATCACGGCCATTGTCAGTAAACCAGAGTTCTTTTGTATCAGGATGCCAGGTGAAGCCGACTGTGTTGCGAATGCCACTAGCGAAGCTTTCAAGTCCGGTGCCATCAGCATTCATCCGGTTGATACTTGCATAAATAGCTCCTTTTGGTTCACAAATATTGCATGGTGCACCAACTGGTACATATAACTTGCCATCAGGGCCAAACGCAATGTATTTCCAACCGTGATGACTTTCTTTCGGAAATTTATCATACACAATCTCAGGCTTCCCAGGGTTGTTCAGCTTACTTTCAATACCAACAAATTTAGAAATGCGGCTAACTTCCGCGACATATAAATTCCCATCCTTGAATGCTACCCCGTTGGGCATATTTAAACCAGTGGCAATAATCCATTTCTTGTCTGCTTTAAAATCCCCATCAGTATCTTTTACTGCATACACTTTGTCCTCATTTCTATTCCCAACAAATAAAGTTCCATTGGGTGACATTGTCATCGAACGTGCATTATCTACTTCCGCAAAAACACTTATCAAAAAGCCCGAAGGCATTTTTATTTTGCTGAGAGGAAGTGAGGTACTGGCTTGGGTTAATGCAGGAATTGAATTATCTTCTAGAACAAGAGTCACGACAGAAGGATCCACCCTATCTTCTTCTGTTGTAGAATTTATAAAGATCAAAAAGACTACCAACATCATGACTAGGACAAAAACTTGTCGTCTCATATAATGATTATTTTGATTGAAAGTTACGGCATGTTCTGTGTTAGTTCTATACCGTTTAACAACGTATTCAGCCAAAAGAAATGCGAATTTTGAATATGACTTATTATTCTTGACATTTTTGGCGAATTTTGCAGTCAAAATTTATGAATCAGTCTGTTTTAAGGGTTTAATGGTCCCTATTACACAGAATGGACTCCAAATTGAATTCGAAAAATGATCTCTGTCTCTAATATCTCTTATTTTATAGGAGGGCGTGCTCTTTACCAGGATGCATCTATGTTTATCAAACCTGATGATAAAATCGGATTGATCGGGAAGAATGGTAAAGGAAAATCTACTCTTCTCAAAATTATCAACGGGGAGCTTCGAATCGACAAAGGAAGTATAAGCAAGGCAAAAGATTGCACCATCGGGTTTCTCAATCAAGATCTTCTGTCCTATCAAACCGATGATGCCATTTTAACTGTGGCAATGGAAGCATTCAAAGATGCCGTTGACACGCAGCGCCAGATTGAAAAAATACTTCACAAACTTGAGACTGAGTATTCAGATGACTTGGTAAACAAACTAACTACCCTTCAGGAAAAATTCGAACACCTGGATGGGTATACCATGCAATCCAAAGCGGAAGAAGTGCTGGAAGGTATTGGGTTTACTACCAAAGATTTACACCGACCTCTGAGGGAATTTTCGGGTGGTTGGCGCATGCGAGTGATGTTGGCAAAACTGCTTTTGGAAAAACCTTCCTGCCTCCTGCTGGATGAGCCAACCAACCATTTGGACTTACCTTCGATTGAATGGGTAGAAAACTACCTGCGCAATTATGAAGGCGCTGTGATCATTGTATCACATGATCGACTGTTTTTAAATAATGTGATATCCAAAACAGTAGATGTTACAAACGAACAACTGATTACTTACGAAGGCAATTACGATTTCTATTTGCAGGAAAAGGAAATGCGGGAAGAGATTCAACAGGGTGCTTATGAAAACCAGCAGGCTAAAATCCGACAAACAGAGCGCTTCATAGAACGATTCAAAGCAAAAGCTACTAAAGCACGCCAAGTACAATCACGGGTTAAGGCTTTGGATAGAATGGATATTGTTGGAGAAGTTGTAAACGATAACGCTGCTGTAAATTTTCGTTTTGCGTTCAGTCAAACGTCAGGTCGACACGTAGTAGCCCTAAAAGATGTTTCAAAATCCTACGGACCATTGGAAATATTGAAGCATTCAAATGCGGCTGTGGATCGCCACGACAAGATTGCTTTGATTGGTGCAAACGGAAAGGGAAAGTCCACCTTATTGAGGATTATTTCTAATACCGAACCCATCGATGGCGAGCTGGTGGTAGGACATAACGTGATTTATGGTTTCTATGCCCAGCATCAATTAGAAGACCTTCATGGCGACAATGAAGTATTGGAAGAACTAAAACAAGCAGGTAGCAAGAAAACAGAACAAGAGTTGCGTAATGTGTTAGGTTGCTTCCTCTTCTCTGATGATGACGTCTTTAAGAAGATTAAAGTCCTTTCTGGCGGAGAAAAGTCACGGGTGGCGTTAGCCAAGACATTGATATCCGAAGCTAATTTTCTATTGCTAGATGAACCTACAAACCACTTAGACTTTGTTTCTGAAAATATTCTTATTCAAGCGCTTCAACAGTACAGAGGAAGTTTTGTAGTAGTATCCCACAATCGCTACTTTGTCAATCAAGTAGCAAATAAAATATGGTATATAGAAGATCAGCAAATCAAGGAGTACCCCGGAACGTACGAAGAGTATGAGTTTTGGAGAAAAAAAAATGAAGCTGGCGCATCAACTCCTCAGCCGGCTAAAAAATCAGAAGTAAAAGTTAAAAAGCCCATACCTGGCAACAATGAAAATCCAAATCAGAAGAAAATAAAATCTTTGGAACAGGAATTAAAAAAGATTGAGGAATCAATTAATAAAGTACAAACCGAAAAATCAGCTATTGAATTAGAACTTGCCAAACCGGAAGTTTACGCCAATATCGAGAAACTGGCAGAGGCTCAAAAGGTGTTTGAAAAAGTAGCAACTGAGCTAGAAACTCATAATAATAAATGGGAAGAGGTAGTTCTGAGTCTGGAGGCGTTGGAAAATAGTTGAACTCTCTGAATTAGCGAATGCCAAATTTCTGCCCTTCTTTACGTCTTACTAAAGAATTACTCTTACTTCCATCCAAAGCCAATCGAAAAGTAGGCTCGGTTCAAGGAAAGTGCTGTATCATTAAAGGAAGAATTTGGTCCGGGTGCCCTGATTGAAAAGGCATATGAATAATAGGCCGGATATTCACTATGTAAAAATATTTTCTGACTTTTATAGCCTACACTAATGTATAACCTCAAATCACCATAAACAATTTTATATCCCAGTGAAGGGCTGATCATCGTTCCACCTTCATGCGTAGTCGATCCATATTCATATTGGCTTTTTACTTTCTTTACATGGGAGACGCCATAATTCAATTGTGCGAATAGCCTATTCTTCTTTCCAAGCAAATCATATGACAAGGTCCCAAAAAATGGAAGCGCTTTCCATGATGAATAGGAATCAAAACCAACACCGGCACCGACACCAAATCGCTTACCCAGTCGCACACCATGCGTAGTTGAGAAACTAAATGTTGCAATTTCACTATCATATATGCCACTGCCCCCAATTAGTGTGCCTGACAGAAAATTAAAAAAATAGTGGCTATTCTTATCTGAAGATATTGGGCGATGAGGATGTGCCTTTTTTTCTATTGGTGTATAATAGATCGAATCCCGATCAAAGTCCTGAGACGAAGCAGTAAATGCAACCAAAACAAACAAGCTGATTGTTGTAAGATATCGCATTACGCTTATAGTTTTATAATAGCCAGTTTGCTTAAAAACTTGATGTTCTTAATATCCGAGTAATCGTATTGATAAAGACCATCCGAACTGATCATCATAGCTACGTTGTTAAAGGCTATCACATCCAATGCATTGATTTCCTTATAGTTTACGAGTTGATGCTCACTAATGGTCTTCACATCTTTGGCGTCAAATACTTTCAAACCATCGGTTCCATCACAGATAAATAATAACCCGTTGTCAATAGCCAGTCCATGAGGATTGGTCATAGCGTAAGTATTCACTAGCATTGGCGCTTTAACATCTTTGATATTTATCACCTCCAGTTGGTTTACAAACCCCTGACAGGTGTTGCCATTGCGTAGCGTAACGTAGGCATAGTCTCCTTCCACCACTACTGGGTCGCAACTTTGAACATGAGCGTACTGGCTTAATAGTTTTGGTGATTCCGGTACTTCAAGATCATATATATACATGCCTGAGCGTGCGCCCATAAATAGCTTTTCCTCGTGAGGGAAAAGAGTCTCAACATCCCAGCTGATCTCTATCTCTTTTTTCACTTCGGGTGATTTGCCATTTGCCAGGTTTAGAATTTCCATGTTACTACCGTCTAGTGCATACAGGTAATTTCCCGCTAGGGTAAAGCGTGCCATTGATCCCCCTATTCCTTGGGTTGCAGTTTGTGCGCTTCCTCCCATCGTTTTAAAGTTGGAAAAGGCACCTGCTGTCAACCCAATACCATCGTCAATATATATTCCTCCCCACGATTGAATCTGTGAATTACAAGTGCCTCGCTGAACAGTAACATTCTCCACCTTTTCCCAATCCGTAACTACACCTTTTAGGGGATCGGAATAAAAACCAAAGCTATTATACGCCTCAAATAGTCTCTCGATTCGATTTACCTCTTTTATCAAACTCAGATTCGAAATATCAAAAACAACCAAGTCGATATAGCTATCTGCGTAGAGCAAATCATTTTGAATAACAAGATCAAGATTTCCTGGTATTGTTAAGAACCCCAGAGGTTTTGGCGATGCTGGGATACGATTATCAATTAGGTGAATCCCTTCGCCTATCTCGTTAATGAAAAGGTAATTCTCATAGAAATAAATCTTACCTGCCTGGTGTATATCCTGTGGTGCGTCAAATCCAACTGCGGCTTTGATTTCAGCGGAAGTAGAATAGACGGGTTTCAGATACACATATGTATTTTCAGTGACACACGTGTCTTCGCACTGCTGAAAACTAATGGCGAAAAGTAAGAGAAAGAATCGGGGTATCCATTTCATAGCTTTTATAGTTTAGGTGCTTACTACAAATTAGACACACCATTTGTTACAAAAGTTGGAAATGGGTAAGAACTCTAAAGCGCCACGCGCTCCAACGCCACACTGATCAACAACAAAATAGATAGAAAGAGCAGAGCGAAAGCGTAGGTTTTTAGCTTCTTTTGAAATTTTAGTTTTACCGTTTGCATCAAAAAGCTATTTAAAAATATATCTAAACCGAAATCCGATGTCCATCACCAATGGGTTACTCACGTTGCTGGATGTAGATTTCAAAACTGAATTCATGGAATACCGCATATTTGGTGCAACTGAGATTCTATATTGTTTTGCAATTTTATAACTAACCTCAGTGCCTAGCAACCCAGCCCAACTAACTGTCCGATAGGGAGAGTCTTCCCCGCTACTTTGAGAAAAGCTCCCAACTTGTCCGCTTTCATCAGTTAACGTATTCCGAACAAAAAAATCCGCGGCAACTCCTGTATTCAATTGCCATCCTATTTTACGATCGACAATTAAATATCCCGTTTGGATGGGAAGTGACACAACTTCAATTGTGCTATTGATTTGATAAGGAGTTGTTATGGTAACCGCCTGGTTTGCGAAATCTGCGTATTCTGCAACAAATGCTTTGGATTGGTTATTCGAGGCATAGGAAACATAATTAGAAGTATATCCTATGTTTTGATTGATATAATTAACACCACTTTGCAGCACCCAACGGTTAAAAACTCGTTTACTTATGCCGAAACCTGCTGAATAAGCAGAGCCGGCACTTGATGGATTGCTATCTCCAACACTATTCAAATACGAACTGCTGGAAACGTTCGCTTTGAAAGATTGAGAG
>JAENVX010000134.1 GCA_016650355.1 Bacteroidia bacterium
CACAACTTTTTGTAATGCCTCCGCATTCAAATGAAAAAGACTTTCCTCAACTTGTTTTTTTACCAGCTGCTCATGCGTTCCTTTCTCGCGTATCTCCAAAGGCTCACCACAGCAAAAGATCGGTGTTAATCTATTCGCCAATGCCTTATCTACTTTTGTGGCCAGTAACTTTCCTTCTTCACCAAAATATTGTCTCCGTTCGCTATGCCCTATAATAACATACGGAATACCCATTGACTTTAACATTCCAGCAGAAGTTTCTCCAGTATACGCGCCTGAATCATGCTCACTGCAATTCTGTGCCCCAACAAAAATTTGTTTAGAGCTACCCAGTTGGTTTTTCACAGAAAGTAAATACGGAAACGGAGTACATAAAATGACTTGTACATTTCCTTTCACCTCATCTGCAACCATACCCATTATTTCGGAAGTGAGGATGTGTGCTTCTTCCAAAGTCTTATTCATTTTCCAGTTGCCAGCTACAATTTTTTGACGCATATAATAGTTTAATTAATAGTATCTGATTATAAATATTCTACTTCGTGTCAAACTTAAAAAGTTCCGATGGTTTCTCTCGCAAAAGTCTGACACTTTTCACCGGGCCCTTGTAGGTTACATGTACAATGTTCGACTGATCTTCATGCGATTCCATGATTACATCATTATAGACTTCCATAGACTTTATCTTTTTTATGTTTTCGATTTCTATGTAAAATACTACCGCCACATCTTCAATTTCATGACCCAAAATTTTTAATGTCTGAGGCTTACCCTCCAGCTTTACTTTTAAATGGTCTTTCAAGTAATCCAATGCCATTTGATCTAATGTTAGTCCATTTTTAGGCAGCAAAATATCTAAGTCCGGTTGTTTAAGTCTGTTGCGGAGTGAAAGCTCCAGGTCATCTATAAAAATTCGTGATGTGATCTGAATTGCCTTATCTTTTTCACTGTATTGGATCTCCGTCACTGATAGATGAATCGGGTGCAGGATAATAATGAGTGAATAAATCAGTGATACCATTGCAATTTCATTACGTAAGAGTGTAAAGGGAAGCAAAGTTACTATTACATTTACGATCCGCGAATTATCAAACAAAATAAATGAGCGAGTTTGCACTCTACTTCGGCTTGGGTAAGGATCACATTTTGGATGTAAATGGATATGATCATATCTTGTTTGTGGTGGCCCTTTGTGCAGTATACGTAGTACGCGATTGGGAAAAAGTATTGATCCTGGTAACAGCCTTTACCATTGGTCACTCCATAACACTGGCCTTATCCACGCTTCAGATAATCTCCTTCAGAATCGATATCATCGAATTCCTTATCCCACTTACCATCTTTATTACGGCCTTATCTAATCTGTTCCGAAAAGAAGAACTAACTAGCGGAAAAAATATTCAGATAAATTACTGGTTTGCACTTGGGTTTGGCTTGATCCATGGCATGGGTTTTTCGAATTATCTAAAGGCCATTTTGGGAAAAGAACAATCAATTCTATCCCAGCTATTAGCCTTTAATTTAGGACTTGAACTGGGTCAAATAATAGTTGTAGCACTCTTTCTTGGTCTTAGTTATATTTCAGTCAATCTTTTAAAAGCGCCTCGAAAAATTTGGAAGCTGGTCATCTCTTCTGCCATTTCTGGAATCGCTTTGATACTGTTAAAGGATCGAATTTTTTGGTAGACAAGCAACATAGATTTAATAACACATTATGAAACAAATTTTACTACTTATCTTAATGGTAGCGTCAACGCTTTCGATCGCGCAAGAAATTAAACCTGAAACGCCTAAATGGCAGGGAAAATTTGAGCAACTCGATCAGCTACTTCCAACACCAAATGAATATCGCACCGGATCCGGGTCACCGGGCCCGAAGTATTGGCAACAGAAGGCTGATTACGTTATCAATGCAGAATTAAACGATGTCAATGCCAGCATTACAGGATCAGAGACAATTACTTATCATAATAATTCACCGGATGTTCTCAAATATCTCTGGTTGCAGCTAGATCAGAACATTAACTCGACAGACAACCTAACCTCTAGAACCGATACCTACTCAATAAAAGATTCAGTGAGCGCTAAAGAAATTGCCTCCAACCTGGACTTGTACGATTTTGACGGAGGTCATAAAATCAAATCAATTAAAGATGCTGCCGGAAAAGCACTGAGTTACACCATTAATGCTACCATGATGCGCATTGACCTGCCACAACCTCTTGCATCTGGACAACGGTATGTTTTCGCTATTGAGTGGTCATACAATGTACCTGACCGAATGAAAGGCGGATCACGCAATGATTCGCGGTCGGGATATGAAAATTTCCCGACAGACAACAACAATCTATATTTAATTGCTCAATGGTTTCCACGGATGTGTGTTTACGATGATGTGGTGGGTTGGCAAAACAAACAGTTTCTTGGACAGGGTGAGTTTACTTTAACCTTTGGTGACTACAACGTGAATATTACAGTGCCATCAGATCATATCATTGCAGCTACCGGTATGGTGCAAAATCCAAAAGAGGTTCTTACTACAGAACAGTTTGCTCGCTTCGAAAAAGCAAAAACCAGTTTTGATCAACCTGTCATCATCTGCACTGAAAAAGAAGCCCGCGAGCGTGAGAAAACAAAATCAACAACAAAGAAAACATGGAATTTTAAGGCTGAGAATGTTCGTGATTTTGCTTTTGCATCATCTCGCAAATTTATTTGGGATGCTCAGGCTGTAAAGATCGCCAACAAAACTCCATTGGCAATGTCTTTTTATCCAAAAGAAGGTAATCCATTGTGGGAACGTGAATCAACCAAGGCTGTGAAAAATACCATTTCAACGTATTCGAAATACTCTGTTGATTATCCGTATCCACAAGCTACTTCCGTACACGGTGCGTCATTAGGAATGGAGTATCCAATGATCTGCTTCAATTTTGGTCGGCCTGCACAAGATGGATCCTATTCTGATCGTTTAAAGTGGGGAATGGTAGGTGTTATTGTTCATGAAGTTGGGCATAACTTCTTCCCGATGATCATCAACAATGATGAGCGCCAATGGACCTGGATGGATGAAGGCGTTAATACTTTTGTACAATACAGGACGCAGGTTGAAAATTATCCAGACATGCCACAACGCAGAGGCCCAGCCTCGATGATCGTGCCGTATATGAAAGGTGATGAACGCCTTCAGCGTCCCTTGATGACAAACTCAGAACAGATCCTTCAATTTGGTGCTGAGCAATATGCAAAGACTGCCACCGCGCTAAATATCTTGCGCGAAACCGTGATGGGACCTGAACTTTTTGACAAGTCGTTTAAAGAATACTCAGAGCGATGGGCTTTCAAACATCCTAAGCCCGCTGATTTTTTCAGAACGCTAGAAGATGCTTCTGCTGTTGATCTTGATTGGTTTTGGAAAGGTTGGTTTTATACCACCGATCGTTGCGATCAGTCAATAGACAAAGTAAAATGGTTCAAGGTAAGCAACTCACAAAACAATATTGAAAATAAAGGAAAGACGGTGAGGAAGGGTGATCTTTCTGCAAGTGCTGCAAATAAAAAATACAACAGTTTTGATAATGGACCAGAGCCGTTGACGGTTATGCCAACCGATGCCCGGTTCTATGGCGAATTCCAAAATCGTATAGACGACAAGGCCGTTATTTCCAAGCTGGAAAACAAAAACATCTATGAAATAACGCTGAGTAATAAAGGTGGACTTGTTATGCCGGTAATAATTGAATGGACGTTCAAAGATGGCTCAACAGAAATTGAACGCCTCCCTGCCGAAATCTGGCGGACGAATGAAAAAACTGTAACGAAGGTTTTTGTGAAGGAGAAGGAAGTGAGTAACATCGTGATTGATCCAAACAAAGAAACAGCGGACATCAATTCGAGTGACAACATATTCCCAAAAACAGAGGAGATCACCAAGTTTGACGAGTTGAGGAAGAGAAATTAAACATCCAAAATCATCACTAATTCTTACTATAGATTTTAACATTCTTTATGAAAAAAATATTGTACTTCTTTTTTGCCCTAGCCTTCACAACATCATTTGCTCAAGATCAGCCCAAATGGGGAAGCAAATTTGAACAGTTGGATCAAATGCTCCCAACTCCAAACAGCTATCGCAGTAGTTCGGGCGCGCCAGGAGTGGATTACTGGCAACAAAAAGCCGACTATGTAATCAATGTTGAATTGAATGATGAGAATCAAACCATCACCGGGTCTGAAACTATCACGTACTTCAACAACTCCCCCGAAGAGCTCAAGTATTTGTGGCTGCAATTGGATCAGAATATCAATGCCGACAACAGCATGACGCGCAAAACTTCTAACAATTCAATTCGCGATTCCGTCCCGGCAAAATTTCTTGCTACTTCAACAAATGCCTATGACTACAAAGGTGGATACAACATCATTTCTGTAAAAGATGCGGATGGAAAGCCTCTTCCAAATATCATCAACTACACCATGATGCGCGTTGATCTCACGCAGCCCCTAAAAAAAGGTGAGAAATTTGTTTTCTCAATCGATTGGTCATTCAACATCAATGACCGTGTTATGATAGGGGGGCGTAGCGGGATGGAGTTCTTTCCGGAAGATGGAAACTATTTATATACCATGGCGCAATGGTTCCCACGCATGTGTGTGTTTGATGACTATGAAGGTTGGCAGAACAAGCAATTTTTAGGAGCGGGTGAGTTTACATTGACATTTGGCAACTATCGCGTACGAATCACCGTACCCTCCGATCATATAGTAGGTGCTACAGGATGGATTCAAAATCCTAAAGAAGTACTTTCTAAAGATCAAATCGAGCGATTTGAAAAAGCAAGGAAATCCTTCGATCAGCCCGTGTTTATAGTTACTGAAGAGGAGGCGCGGAAAAAAGAAAAAGAACACTCTAAAAAGAAAAGTACCTGGGAGTTTTATGCGGAAAATGTTCGCGACTTTGCGTTTGCTTCTTCCCGCAAATTTATTTGGGATGCGCAAGCTGTAAAACTTAACGACAAGACGCCACTCGCTCAATCGCTATATCCAAAAGAAGGCAACCCACTTTGGGCAAAAGAATCTACAAAGGCTATAAAAAATACGCTTGAGGTCTATTCTGAACGAACCTTCGATTATCCATATCCTACCGC
>JAENVX010000135.1 GCA_016650355.1 Bacteroidia bacterium
CGATGCCTGATGTTTTAGAGCCTGGTCAGGAAGTTGTTATTAAAGTTTCGGAGCAGGCCAAGCGTAAAATGACTTATACGCTTGCGATTGTAGAAGAAGGACTACTTGATCTTACGCGATATCGAACCCCCGATGTTTGGAATCGCTTTTATGCTCGCGAAGCATTGGGGGTGAGAACGTGGGATTTGTACGACCAGGTGATGGGATCATTTGGTGGTAAGATTGAGCGATTGCTTGCAGTGGGTGGAGATGAGGAACTTAAAGGGAAAGAAGACGACACTAAGTCAAATCGATTTAAGCCGGTTGTAAAATATTTTGGACCGTTCACATTAGATGGTGGGAGCAACGAGCATCGATTTGTGATGCCTCAATACATCGGTTCGGTAAAAACCATGTTAGTTGCTGGGTATGAAGGTGCATACGGTAAAACCGACAAGGCTACTCCTGTACGCAAACCCCTGATGGTATTGGCGACTTTACCAAGGGTGCTAGGCCCGGAAGAAACAGTTAAGCTTCCAATCACAATATTCTCAAGCGATGCAACTATTCGCGATGTAAAGGTGGATATAAAAGTAAGCGGCCCTGTGGTATTGACAAATGGTGGTAGCAAGTCAACAACCATGTCGGGAATTGGAGACCAGACAATAGATTTCGATCTATCTGTCAAAAGTGAAACTGGATTTGCTAAAATCCAAGTTGTAGCCTCATCTGGTAATTACAAAGCGACAGACTTAATTGAAATTGAGATTCGAAATCCCAATCCTTCAGTTACCGTTGTGCAAGACGAAATGCTAGAAACTGGTAAAACATGGACCGCTTCTGTTGCACCTATTGGAATTATTGGAACGAATTCAGCACTTCTTGAAGTCTCGAGTTTGCCTCCGGTAAACCTGGGACAGCGACTAAAATATCTGATACAATATCCATACGGGTGTATTGAACAAACAACCTCTTCAGTATTCCCGCAACTTTATCTAGGTCTTGTGAAATCGTTAACCCCTGAAGAGAAAGTAGCAACTCAGCGAAATGTCAAAGCCGGAATAGAGAGAATAAAATTATTTGCTAATCGTGATGGAGGTTTTGCCTATTGGCCTGGAGGTGAGGATTCTGATAGTTGGGGAACGACCTATGCAGGTCATTTTTTAATAGAGGCTGAGGCGATGGGATATTTTGTTCCCCACGACATTATCAAACGATGGAAAAAATATCAGAAGAGCAAGGCTCAGTCTTGGCGCAAAAATCAGGAATATAGTAGTGGCGAATTAATTCAAGCCTATAGACTTTATTCATTAGCATTAGCTGCCGATCCTGATCTGGGCGCAATGAATCGTTTGCGTGAACAAACGAATCTTCCGGTTTCTGCAAGCTGGATGTTAGCCGCTGCCTATATTAAGGCAGGTCAGGCTGAAGCTGGAAAAAAACTTATTGCAAATCTTTCAACCAATGTAAAACCTTATCAGGAAATGGCATATTCCTATGGTTCTGATCTTCGCGACAAAGCGATAATTCTGGAAACATTGCTGTTATTAAACGATAGGCCAAAAGGATTTGAGTTGCTGAAAGAGATTTCAGAATCATTAAGTAATTCTTCTTATTGGATGAGTACTCAATCAGTTGCCTGGTGTTTGAAGTCAGTTGGATCTTTCGCTAGTGCGGAACAAAAAGGCGATTTGAAGTTTAATTATACTTTCAATGGAAAAACGATGTCAGCTAACACTGAGCTGCCTATTGCACAAGTTACGTTGCCAATTGAAGAAGCTAAAGATTCACACCTTAAAATTGAAAGCAGTAGTAAAGGCACTTTGTTTGTAAGGATCATTTCTGAAGGGGTACCTGCCCGTGGTGAAGAAAAGGATGCAGACAATAACTTAAGCATTAGCGTTGTGTATACAAACGTGGATGGTGTCTCGATGGATCCAACTCAATTGGAGCAAGGCAAGGAGTTTATCGCAAATGTTACCATCAGTAATCCTGGTCTGCGGGGCATTTATAAAAATCTGGCCCTTAATCAGATTTTCGCTTCGGGTTGGGAAATCAATAACCTTCGCCTAGGTGGTGATGAAGAACGTTTAATTGGAGATAAACCAACTTATCTTGATATTCGCGATGACCGTGTCTATACCTATTTCGATCTGGGAGCCAACCAGCGTAAGACGTTCAAGGTGATGCTAACTGCTAGTTATGCCGGATCATTTTATTTGCCAGCTGTAAGCTGCGAGGCAATGTACGACCATGGAATATATGCAAGCAAGAAAGGTAAAGTTGTGGAAGTTTTGAAGAAAGTAATTCAGTAATGTATCACTCATGAAAAATAGAATTCTTTTCATTGTACTTATTCTACAAACTGCATCTGGGTTTGCTCAAAACGAAAAAATAGAGAAGTATATCCTTGATCTTTCGCAGAGGAAATTTGAATGGATGTTAAACAAGAATCTTGATTCCCTTGAAGTTCTATTAGATGATCAAGTAAAATATATTCATTCAAATGGGTGGGCACAATCCAAAAAAGATGTTATCGATGATCTTAAATCCGGAAAATTAAGTTACCAAAATATTAAGGTTACAGAATCAAGTGTCAGGCGTTACGACAAGGCGGCAATCGTTAATGGTGTAGGTTATTTTTCGGGTATGGTAAATATTACTTCATTTGCTATGGAACTCTCCTATACAGAAGTCTTTGTGTATAGAAATGGGAAGTGGCTACTGGTTTCACGGCATGCTAATCGGATGCCATAAGTATGTCAGGCAAGAGAAAACTATTTATTTTATTAGCCATAGCGACTGGATTATTACTCTATCTATTTTCATTACCTAAAGTTCTTTTCAACGACCCATACTCTACAGTTCTTGAAGCCCGAAATCAAAACTTGTTGAGCGCATCCATTGCGTCAGATGGTCAATGGAGATTTCCTGAGGGCGAACGTATTCCGGAGAAATTCAAAGAAGCCATTATCCTTTTTGAGGATAAGCGCTTTTACAGTCACCCTGGTGTTGATCCACTTTCTATAGGCAGAGCAGCGCAGCAAAACCTGAAGGCCGGAAAAATAATCAGTGGGGGTAGTACACTTTCTATGCAGGTAATCCGCTTAGCAAGAAAAAATAAAAACAGAACGATCTTTGAAAAGGTGATTGAAATAGTTTTGGCTACGCGACTTGAACTCCGATATTCCAAGGAAGAGATTCTTGGTTTGTATGCTGCCCATGCCCCATTTGGAGGAAACGTGGTAGGACTTGAATCAGCGTGCTGGCGATATTTTGGACGCGCCCCAGATGATCTGAGCTGGTCAGAGGCGGCCTTGCTTGCAGTATTGCCAAACAATCCTTCGCTTATCCATTTAGGAAAGAATAGACAACGATTGATGGAGAAGCGAAACCATCTTCTCGATAGAATATCTAAAACCGAAAAGTTTGACGAGCTAACCTTACACTTAGCTAAATCAGAACCAATTCCCAAAAACCCATTGCCTCTGCCGCGCATAGCTCCGCATCTTTTGGATCGCGTCATAAGCGAGGGTAAGGCTGGACAAAAAATTGTTTCAACATTGGATCAACACTTACAAACCAGAACGTTGCAAATCATTCAGGATCATCATCAACGATTGAAAGCAAACCAAGTTTTCAATGCTGCGGCACTGGTTGTTGAGGTGAAAACGGGAAATGTATTAGCCTATGTCGGCAATACCCAAAGTGGTCAGGAAAATAACCAGTACGTAGATGTAATAAAAGCTCCGCGTAGTACTGGTAGTATTTTAAAACCCTTTCTCTTTGCTGCCATGCTTGATGAAGGTAAGATGTTACAGCATGCTCTCTTGCCCGATGTGCCCACCATTATTAATGGATTCTCCCCCAGGAATTTTTCCAAAGAGTATGATGGTGCTGTGGCGGCTGATAAAGCCCTGATCAGATCTCTCAATATTCCAGCAGTTCACGAGCTTCGTGAATATCGGTATGAGAAATTTTATGAGTTGTTGAAAAATCTCGGACTAACTACTCTTAATCAACCCGCGGATCACTATGGGTTGTCGTTAATTCTTGGTGGAGCTGAGGGAAACTTATGGGATATCACGGGTGGATATGCTTCAATGGCAAGAACTTTAAATAACTATTTTGATCAGCCGGGAAAAAAGCGATATAACAAAAAAGACTTTCATGCACCTTCTTATAACGAGACAGGAGCTGAATTGGGAAAAGAAGGAAATGAAATTGAGGAGAATTCATGGCTAAGTGCTGCTTCTATTTATTTTACTTTCGATGCGCTTAAAGAAGTCTATCGTCCGGGTGAAGGAACGGGTTGGAAATATTTCAGCAGTTCAAAAAAAATTGCATGGAAGACAGGTACAAGTTTTGGATTTCGCGATGGTTGGGCAGTAGGTGTAAACCCAGATTATGCTGTTGGCATTTGGGTTGGCAATGCTGATGGTGAGGGAAGGCCAGGACTTACCGGCACTGAAACAGCGGCTCCAATTTTGTTTGATGTTTTCTCATCGCTTCCAGGCAATTCATGGTTCAAGCATCCGGTTTCCGAAATGGAAAATATCTCAGTCTGCAGAGTAAGCGGCCAGCGTGCAACGGAACATTGCGATTTGACAGACAAAATTTCGGTAACACATGCGGGTTTACAAACCCAATCTTGCTCGTATCACAAGAAGATCCATTTGTCTATAGATCATAAATACCGTGTCCATAGCGAGTGTGCTTCTATCAGTGAAATTTATTCAGCGAATTGGTTTGTATTGCCTCCAGTTCAAGAATATTATTTCAAATCTAAGAACCTTAGCTACAAACTTCTACCACCATTCCGAGCGGATTGTATAAATCCTTCTGCTATTGCTTCAATGGAGCTTATATATCCCAAAGCCAATGCTCGCATCTTTGTGCCTCGCGAACTTAATAATGAACAAGGAAGTACAGTTTTTGAAGTAGCCCATCGCAATCCAACTATAAATGTTTACTGGCATCTGGATGGCAATTTTGTAGGGACTACCAGGAGATCGCATAAGATTGTGCTTTCTCCTTCAGCAGGACGTCATACACTAAGCCTTGTGGATGAGAATGGGGAAACTTTACAACGAGAATTTAGGGTTATATCAGGAATATAAATATTCATAACTATTTGATGAATAATGTTTTATATATATAATATTGAATTATTTGATTAATAGTCACTACTTTAGTCTTTTTATACTAAAAAGGTATGTCTATGGCAATTAAAGTAAACCTGATGTTGCTCTTATTTTTTTGTGGCTTTGTCACACAAGGGCAACCAACTAAACCAGCAACTGGAGATTATAATAATCATGTTGTCATTGGTGCTTTTGGAAAAAAAGACAATGCGGTCAATCTTGTAAAAGCCTCAAGAGAAATATATCCGGATGTTGCGTTCGAAATTAATACATCCAGGCAACTATACTATGTTTATGTCCTAAAGACTGACGATAGGGTTCAGGCTTTTGCTTTATCTAGAAAACTGCAAAGGGAGTCGACTCATTTGGACACTTGGGTTTTTTACGGGATACTGGGTGAAGGCATTAATGCTGTAAATGAGAAAGCCGTTGTAGCCAATAAGAGTTCAAACGGTAAGATATTAGACGCAAACATTTCATTAACAGATCCAATTAGTGAAAGTCATGATGATTTAAAGGTTGCCGATGAAGTAAAAGCCTATTCCATGGCTAAAGAATCCGGTGGGTTAGATTTAAATAATGCTATCGCAAGCGCTGAAACAAATAGTGAAAAAAAACATTATGAAGTAATCAAGAATGTAAAAGAAAAAGCTGTTGGATTGGATGCAACCACAAAAGTAATTGTATTTAAAGACGACAAGGAAGGCAGAGAAGCATTGCGGTCACTCGGATACGAAATCGAAGAAGGGAAACCGGTAGGTGGTTTCTTTGATTCTAAGAATAATATTCTTGCTATCAACGCATCTGAATCTAAATCGGATGAACCTTTTCATGAAGGACTGAAACCTGTGGTGGAATTTTTAAAGAAGAAAAGCCCTGAGTTGTTTGATCAATTTACCCAGCAAGCAACAGCAATGAAACACCCAACAAAAGGGGTAATTTATGGCGAGCTCACTGCAACTCCTGAGGAGGCACTCGGCAATATGTTGGCTGATGTAGCAGCGGGATTTTTTGACAATGCTAATGTTCTAAAAAATGAAGCTTCCGTGCTTATGGGAAAAATTCTTCAATCGGTAGGCGTTGAGCCACCAGACATCGCAATCAGTAGTCAGCATTTAAACGCTACTGCCAATAACCTAGCCATTGCGGTGCGAGAAGCTACAGGATTTGATGCTGACGGTAATCGAAGATTTAGGTTTAATATTTTCAACACTATTAATAGCCGGAAGATAAAAGGGGATGTGGCGCTAGTTACTGAA
Organism: Bacteroidia bacterium; assembly: GCA_016650355.1. Lineage (GTDB taxonomy): Bacteria > Bacteroidota > Bacteroidia > Cytophagales > Cyclobacteriaceae > ELB16-189. The sequence continues at coordinate 6,383 of JAENVX010000135.1, forward strand.
TCCGGTAAAAAGTTAGCTTCCTATCAAGGCAATGAGTTGATTCAAGTGAAACGTAAAGATGTTTCCGGTGAAATTATCCTAGCCTGTGATATTATGGGTTATAGAAATCTTCTCTTTAAATTGAATTATGACAACCCATTCTTAATCAAGGATGTGACGAAGGGTGAGGATGAAGAAGCCGTTGTTCCCTTCGGCTTAGTTAGGCTGCAAAAGGGAGATATTTCAGTAATGTACAATGTGTATTTCTTTAAGGATGCAGCGATCATCAGGCCAGAATCGAAATACGAAATTAATAACCTTCTTGATATGATGAACGAAGGCCCTGCTTACAGGATACGAATACACGGTCATACAAACGGTAATGCATCGGGAAAGATTATAACCATGGGAGAATCCAAGAATTATTTTTCACTAACGGGAACAAAGGATGGGCGTGGGTCTTCCAAGGATCTTTCAAAAGAACGTGCCGAAGTTATTCAGCAATACTTAATAGACAATGGAATTTCAGCGGATAGAATGGAAATAAAAGCTTGGGGTGGAAAACGTCCCCTTTATGACAAGAATGACAGCCAAGCCAGGGCAAATGTTCGAGTAGAAATTGAGATTCTTGAGAATTAATATGAGATGTATAAACGTCATTTAATATTTTATTAGAGATATTTTAGAAAGAATAGTCTGAGCATGGAATAGTTGATGGATTAATGCCTGTCTCTTATACACATCTGACG
>JAENVX010000136.1 GCA_016650355.1 Bacteroidia bacterium
CTCTACAGTGAGTAACAGAATAGGCTACCAAACACCCCAACAATTTTTATAAATCATTGATTTGAGCTTCCGTTTGACAAGGCATAATTTTTTCTGGAGATGTCGTGACGTGATTTTTTCATTCAAAACACTTTTCAAGTAACCATATAATAGAAATAGATATGAATTACATCCAAACCAGTAATGATTTCACAGGCAAGCCTGTGAAAATTAACTACAATGATTATGGAACAGGTGAACCTGTTATTCTCATTTCCGGATGGCCTCTAAGTAAAGAGATGTGGGAGTATCAAATTGATGATCTGGTAAACAGTGGCCATCGGGTTATTGCCTATGACAGACGTGGTTTTGGTAAATCGTCCCAGCCTTGGGATGGATACGATTATGATACCCTTACAGATGATCTAAAGGCACTGATCGATCAACTGAAGTTGGAGGATATAACGCTTGTTGGTTTTTCGATGGGAGGTGGAGAAGTAGTTCGCTATTTCAGCCGACACGGTGGCAAGAATGTATCCAGAGTTGTTTTAATATCAGCTGTAACGCCTTATATGTTAAAAACAGATACCAATCCTGACGGAGTGCCAAAGGAAATGTTTGATGCGATGGCAGACCAAATGACACAGGATAGAATTAATTTTCTGGATGATTTTGGAAAGACCTTTTTTGGTGCGAGCCCTCTAAACAAGACTCTCAGTGCTCCGTTATTGGAATATTATCGGATGTTGTGTTCCGTTGCATCACCACGGGCGACAGCATCCTGTGCAAAAGCTTTCGCCACAACCGATTTTAGAAGCGAAATGCAATCAATTAATGTTCCCACGCTAATCATTCATGGAGGGGAGGATAAAACCGTACCCATCGAGGCAACAGCGAAGCAGTCTGCGAAGGTTATTCCGGATAATGAATTCATTATTTATGAAGGTGCACCACATGGGTTATTTTATACGGACCGAAAAAGACTGAATGCGGATTTAATCCGTTTCTTATCCACTCAAGATATACTTGAGTATCAAGATCAACAAAATGTAAACACTGTCGGCTGACCAACAATCCCTCGCCTTCGTTGAGCGATAAAATAAAGCTAGTAGTTAGATTAAACTATAAGATTGCTCAATAATTACAGGAAAGCAGGTATAGGCTTGTCGGACATTACAGTAAATTAGCTGTTCATATAAGAGACGGCATCATGCAACTAAAACAAGCGGTAAAAAATGCAGGGTATCTCCTCAAGGAAACTTTTTTGAAATTTATTGCCGTTCGTGGCCTCCGTTTAAGTGCGGCCTTGTCTTGTTATATTCTCTTTTCTTTAATTCCCCTGCTCTTCATCATCATTTCTTTATGCGGACTTTTTTTTGGCGAGAAGGCGGTACGTGGTGAGGTCTTTGGGCAGATTAATGAGCTCGTTGGCTCACGTGCGGCCACGGAAATTCAGCAAATAATAAAAAACGTGAAGCCATCAAAGGAAACTTCTGTAGCCAGTGTAATCGGTATTATCTTTTTGGTGATAACGGCATCGGGTGTGTTTGCCGAAATTAAAGCGTCCATCAATATTATATGGGGCATCAAGTCAAAATCCAATCGTGGCTTAATGAAATTCATTACTCGCTACCTCGTGGCATTCACCGCGATAGGATTGACCGGAATTTTGCTATTGGTGGGTCTGGTAATCAATTCACTGATGGATGTTTTCGACAATCGTTTAATCCTCTATTTACCCGGTTTTGATATTAATTTCTACTATATAGTCAACCTTATCATCCTGTTCGTCCTCCTGATTATTTTATTCACTGCCGTTTATAAGATACTGAATGATGGAGAATCAGCACTGCTGGATTGTTTAACAGGTGCAATTTTTACGGCTGTTCTTTTTATGATTGGCAAATTTGCCATTGGTGCTTACTTCGACCACCTGGATGGTTCTTCCATTTATGGCGCTGTTGGCACACTTATGATAATACTTACGTGGATTTATTATTCGTCCATCATCTTCTATATGGGTGTAGCCTTCACCGGTGTGTATGCACACGCCTACGGAAATGGAATAAAAGCTGACAAGCATTATCTGAAATGATAAAGGCTGTGATCAAGTGATAAGTACAACAGGTAAGCACAAGTCCTGCTTACGCATAACCAACGCTGGAAGACTTGTGCTAACTTGGGGAGACTGCCCTCACACAACCTTGTTTGGGCATATCCCAATACAGGTTTATACGAGATTGTTATGAGCAGTAATACAGTATTTTAAGTCTTTAGTCTAATGAAAAAGAATTAAGCGTACTGGTCACCGCTTTCATCACTTGAGTATCAGCAATAGACGTACTTTGACCAAGTGCATTTTTATCAAACCCGTGCCAAAGTGGCTTTCCTGTCTTACGATCAATGAATGAAATCATTAAAGTACCTTTTTTAATCGCTATCGTTTCATCTATATCGGAAAATGTATCACCATCGTCATCCGTGAAGATGCCCTTCACATTTCCATCATTGCTAAATACGCTATACGATACTAACATATCTGCACCCTTGGCTACCTTCTTGAAACCTTTTCGGATAAGTTCTTGAGTAATTGCTTTTTGAATGTCGGCATTCGATTTCGCATCTGGATATTTAGGATCATTGAACACCCATATACTAGTCATGAATGGATCGTCAAAAACAAGTATTTCCTGCTTGTCCATTGTGGATTTTTTATTTTGGTCTAAAAAGGAAAATGTTTTGTAATCTCCTTCAATAAGTCCGGGTTGCTTTAGCGTATAGACATTTTGCGCCTGTAGCGCAAAACAAAGTGCAACGAACGTAAGTGTGAACAGTACTTTTTTCATGTCAAAAAGGGTTTAAAATTTTATAAATAATTATTTCGTTTTCCACCGAGTGGATACCTGCTGATTTCTCAAGTTTCATTCCAGGCTTTTATGCCCATTCAAACCGGCATATTAGCTATTGGCTTTCCCCTTTTGTTGACTTTTGACCGCGCTCTTGTAAAAAATTCCCCACTTGATATAGAATGAGAAATTTACATTGTTTTGAATCTTTAGAAAAAAGAGGGCAAGTTTCTATATGGGTGTAGCCTTCACCTGTCTGTATGCACACGCCAACGGGAATGGAATAAAACCCTTTCTTCACCGCAGAGGTGTGCCACGAATGAAAAGGAAGCCGTTCTTTTCAATGTTGTATAAGAGATGGTAGTAGGTCTA
>JAENVX010000137.1 GCA_016650355.1 Bacteroidia bacterium
ATGGTATCTATTTTTATTCGTTCTCTCATATCTTAATTTACGTTTCACCGCGCTATTACTATTCCCAAAAAGTTAGATATCTCTACTTCACCGCTTTTAAGTTGCTTCTGAAATTCCAGCAATCTATTTTCCTCCTCAATGTCCTTTACATCTTTCAATAACTTTAAATTATCGTCAAGGTGCTTTTGAATAACCCTCAATTTTAAATGAAGAACAATACCATATGCTAACTCATTTATTTTGTCAGATTCTGCAGGGATAAAGATATTGTACTTATCGCCCCAATGCTTGCTCACCTGATAGCGCGACACTGTCAGGTCAGTAACAATCCGTTTTATCTCCGTAGTTCCATGTTGGATAAAAAAATCGGAATTAATTGGTTCCTTCTCCCGCAGTTCAGCCGCTTTAAATTCGAAATAAATTTCCCTGTATAACGGATGGGTAAATTCCACGTCCTCCAATTCATTAACGAAATAAGTAGGCAATCTATTTTCATTAACATGCTGATCAGCGTAATTCAGTAATAGCCTGACCGTCTCCTTTTCCTGATTTTGAATGATGGCCAACATGTCAATTTGAGAAGAAACACTTTTCTCTTCAATCATTTCGGCAGGAACTTCACTTGGCTCACGTAAATTTTCACGCGCCAGCTTTCTTCTCTCGGTTACCAGAATTTTATTAAGCTCGGTCAACAATACTGATTCACTGATCTTCAAGAGGTTGCTCGTCTCTTGAATGTAAACCGAGCGCTTGACCGGATCCGGTATTAAGGATATACTGGTAACAATTTCTTTTATAGAATCTGCTTTGCGAATCGGATCGCCTGCCGCCTCGGCTGCAAAAAGTCCGGCCTTAAACGACACAAAGTCCTTGGTGTTCTCCTTTAGAAATTTCTGAAATGCAGTTGTCCCAACTTTTCTTGAATAACTATCTGGATCTTCATTGTCAGGAAAAAGAACCACACGAACATTGAGCCCACCTTTTAAAATTAGATCGATCCCTCGTAAAGCCGCTTTTATTCCTGCCGTATCACCATCAAACAAGACAGTGACATTCTCTGTAAACCTTCGGATTAGTTTAATTTGGCCTTCGGTCAAAGCCGTGCCTGAAGAAGATACCACGTTTTCAACATCGGCCTGATGAAGTGATATAACATCGGTGTAGCCTTCTACCAGATAACAAGTATCGTGCTGCCGAATAGCATTCTTAGCTTGGTATAATCCGTAGAGTACATCACTCTTATGGTATATATCCGTTTCGGGTGAGTTAATGTACTTTGGTTGGTTTTTATCTTTGCCCAACATACGAGCACCAAATGCAATCACCTTTCCCGACATATTGTGCACAGGAAAAATTACTCGTCCACGAAAGCGATCATACGTTGACCCGTCATCTTTCTTGACAACAAGTCCTGCTTTGTCGAGCAATTCTTTATTATAACCCTTTGTTACTGCATCCTTGCTAAAATTTTCCCAACCTTCAAGCGCATAACCTAACTCAAATTTTTCCAGCGTGCGATCATTGAAACCACGTTCCCTGAAATAACTTAGTCCAACGCCCCTTCCCGCTTCGCTATTTGTCAAAAGATTTTTGTAATAATCCTTTGCAAAATTCATGAGAATATAAAGCCCTTCGCGCTCACTTTGCTCAGCTCTATTTTCATCAGTAACTCTATCTTCCTTTATTTCAACACCATACTTTTTGGCGAGATATTTAATCGTTTCGGCATAGCTAAGTTTCTCGTGCTCCATCACAAAGGTGAACGCGTCCCCGCCTTTGCCACTACTGAAATCCTTGAAGATGCCTTTGGCAGGAACGACAAAGAAAGAGGGTGTCTTTTCGTTGGCGAAAGGGCTGAGGGCCTTATAGTTCTGGCCTGATTTCTTGAGCGACACAAAATCACTGATCACATCCACAATGTCGATGCGATTCCTGATTTCTTCTACGGTGTCGCGGGAGATCACTTTTTAATTATTTTTGAAGGGCAAAGATAGTTGTTTGAACTGTATTAGACGTTAGGAAGTTGAACCTTAACGCCACGTTTTGGTGTTAAAAATCGGCCCAACACAATTGTGGTCTAAAACCAGAACCACAAACAAAATTTGAATTTCAGGGTAACTAAAAAAGAATAGCCAAAATGCATATTGCCTAAGGTCTATGTCCTAAATTGCATCTAAAATTCACAAAACATACCTATGAATGGCAGTTACTCAATCCGATATCCTCAAAGCACTTAGTACGGTAAACGATCCTGATCTAAAAAAAGACTTAGTAAGTCTTAATATGATCAAAGATATTTCAGTTTCTGATAAAAGAGTGAGTTTCACGGTGGTACTCACTACACCAGCATGCCCTTTAAAAGAAAAAATCAAGAACGATTGCAAAGATGCAGTTGAGAATATTGTGAACAAGGATGTCGAGATTGTCATTAATATGACTTCTACAGTCACCACAATCCGTGACAATACTCCATTATTGCCAGGCGTAAAAAATATTATTGCCATCGCTTCTGGTAAAGGTGGTGTTGGGAAATCCACAATAGCCTCAAACCTTGCAGTAGCTCTAGCAAAGATGGGTGCAAAGGTAGGCTTGATTGATGCTGATATCTCTGGGCCATCCATACCCGTTATGTTCAACTGCGAACACGAGCAACCAGAAGTAAAAGTGGTAAACGGAAAAAACCTAATTGTTCCGTTAATGCAATATGGTGTTAAACTGATTTCAATAGGATTTCTTGCTCCAAAAGATAGTGCTGTGGTCTGGCGCGGACCTATGGCGAGTTCAGCATTAAAACAATTTATATCCGATGCCGAATGGGGAGATCTTGATTATTTACTCATCGACATGCCACCGGGAACAAGCGACATCCACCTTACGCTAGTCCAAACGGTTCCCGTAACAGGCGCAGTCATTGTTACTACTCCACAAAAAGTAGCCTTGGCCGATGCCACAAAAGGACTTGCCATGTTTAAGCAACCTCAAATCAATGTACCTGTTCTCGGCATCGTTGAGAATATGGCCTACTTTACTCCTGAAGAATTGCCTGACAATAAATATTATATTTTTGGAAAAGATGGAGGAAAGAACTTATCTGAAAAGTACAGCGTTCCACTCCTTGGGCAAATTCCATTGGTACAAAGTATTCGCGAAAGTGGAGACAGTGGATTACCAGCAGTGATGAAAGAAGGTGTAATAGCTCGTGCCTTTACCGAGTTGGCAGAAGCCATGGCACGACAAGTTGCCATAAGAAATGCTACCTTTGCTCAAACACAACGTGTAGAACTAAAAGCCTGATGAACACTGAAGTAAAATCCTTAGAAATACTTGATCGCATCGAATCTGCTCTAAATAGTATTCGTCCTTACCTGGAGGCTGATGGTGGTAATGTTAAAGTTTTGGAAATAACCAAAGACAATATTTTAAAGCTTGAGTTTATGGGCAACTGTGGCAGCTGCCGTATGTCAACTATGACGTTTAAGGCGGGGGTTGAAGAAGCCATTTTGAGATCGGTGCCTGAAATCAAATCGATTGAAGTCGTGAACCTGATGCACGTATAGAATTATTTGCGAATTCGCTTATACCTATCCCGTAGACATTATTATTAATTACGCAATCTATTTTCTTAGTCTGCACATGCAATTAACTTTCTAAATTGCAGTTATTAGGTTGAAATGTTTTCATGAGGAAAATTGTCTTTATACTGCTTATTCTAGCCGGGTCTGTTAACTTATTTGCTCAGGAGCGCTGTGCTTCCGTTGCTTATAAAAAAATGTCATCAGGAAAATCAGAAAATGATAAACAATTTGAAGAGTGGATTCAAAAAAAACTTGGACCAAGGATAAATAATTTTAGCCTTGAAAAAACCTACACATCTCACAGTGTCATTCCCGTTGTTGTACATGTTATCCACAATGGCGAACCAATCGGAACTGGAACGAATATATCAGACGCTCAAATCAATTCGCAAATAAACGTTCTTAATAAAGACTATCAACGACTGAATGCAGATGCCAATCAAACCCCGGCAGAATTTCAGTCAGTTGCCGGAATGCTTAATGTCCAATTTGTTCTCGCAAAACAAGACCCTGAAGGTTTGGCTACAAGCGGAATTGTAAGAGTAAAGGGAACTAAAGCGGGTTGGGCGATGGCAAATGACACCGAATTAAAATCGCTCAGCTACTGGAATGCTGATGACTACCTGAATATATGGGTAACAAATATTGACGACCCAAGTGGATTCGTTGGCTACGCTAAATTTCCAATCTCCAGTTTACCGAATTTATCCAATTCACCTAACAATGCCTTGACCGATGGTGTAGTAATCCACTACGATGCATTTGGGTCATCCGATGATGGGGCATTTAATCTCGATCCAAAATTTAACAAGGGAAGAACTGCAACTCATGAGGTTGGACATTTTTTTGGTTTATACCATATTTGGGGAGACGATAACGGAGCATGTACCGGAACGGATTATGTTGATGACACTCCTAATCAAGGAAATAATTACAATGGGCTATGCCCGGTACACCCGAAAATTTCCTGCACATCAAATGATATGTTTCAAAATTTCATGGATTACACCAACGATGCTTGCATGAATATTTTTACTGCTGGCCAGGTGGGCAGGATGACTACTGTTTTGCAAAATAGTCCGAGGAGAGTAACACTTCCCTCTTCCAAAGGAGCAAGTGCGCCAATTGTGGTTTCACTTGACTTAGGAATAAAATCAATTTTTTCTCCTGGTACAACCGCTTGTCCAGGCTTCAACATCCCAACATTAAAAATCCGAAACTATGGCTCGTCACAAATAACATCAACCAAGGTTCAGGTTAAACTGAGTGCCGTTATTAAAGAAACTAAAGACTTTGTACTCAATCTTTCAAATCTGGATGAAGCCACTATCTCATTCAATGCGCTAACTCTTACCGCTGGCAGCACCGATCAAATAAGCTTTGAAATTATTCAAGTCAATGGTCAAATAGATCAAAACATAGACAATAACATAAGCAGTCAAATCTTCGCAACATCACAGGTAGCGGCACTTCCATTATTGGAAACATTTACAATCGCAACGAGCAACGGTGCGCCCAATGGATGGTCAATTCAAAATCCAGATGGCCTAACCACCTGGCAAAATGCTAGCGTTCCCATCGATGGAGAATCAAATAAAGCGATGTATATCAACCTCCTCGACTATGAGGAGGAAGGGGCTGTTGATCGCTTGATTACGCCTAACATGGATTTTTCAAGCCTAACAAATGCGTTACTAAAATTTGACAGAGCTTATGCGCAATTTCCTGGTGTAACAACTGATATTCTACGCGTACTTATAAGTACAGATTGTGGTGCGAACATTAATGACGCCATTGAAATTTTTAATAAATCAGGGAGTGCATTAGCCACATCCGCCTCTACTACA
>JAENVX010000138.1 GCA_016650355.1 Bacteroidia bacterium
CACTCTGCCATGCATCCACCAACTTCTGCCGCAAATGTGGCGTGAGCTGCAATGAATACGCCAATGATCCCGGCAGCCATCATGGCTTTCACCATTTCATCTTGCGATAGTTCAAGTGAGGTGCTGATGCCAATAATTGCTCCAGGCAATGCACCACACGATCCTGCCGTTGGGGCGGCCACCACAACGCCCATTGAACTTTTTACTTCCATCATGGCAGATGTGTATAAGATCACCTGGTTAAGAATATCTCCCTCAACCAGTTTCTTGTCCTTCAGCTGTTGCTGAAATCCAACTGACTGTGGCCCTAAAATCCGATCGGCATATTTAGTGCCTTTTAATCCGAGGTTAATTGAGTTGTGCATAATCTCTACGATCGCGCGCATCTTTTCAAAAACCTCCTTTTTTGAAATAGCTCCACGAATACTTTCATAGTCGACAGCCAGTTCCCATAACTTGAGATTCTTGCCGGTGTTGTATTCCAGCATTTCCTCGCACGTGATGAACGGGACAGTGAGATCCTTTCTGGCCATCACCGGAAGGACAGGATTTATTTTTTTAATAAACAACACCTCGTCCATGGATTGCAACTCTTCACAAATCACATCGGAAAGGAATTGATTGGATTTTATTTCAATAAATGTAGAGGTTCCTTTGTGCAATGTGATTTCATCACATGGAAATGACTGCTCAATAAATTGAATAATATTTCCGGGAGATTTTACATAGACGAGCGTTTGATAAAAATCACCCGCCATTGAAACGGTGGAACCATCAATTTCAATAATCTCGATCATTCCACCTCCAGTGGAAATTGCAGTGAGCGCCCTTGTCTCGTTGCTATTTTTGAGTGTAATTTTATACGTGTTGGGATGCGTAGCTCCGATTGGATGAATATCAATTTTTATGTTAATGCCAGCTTCTTCAATGGCCTGCAGATATTTCGGTAAACGTTCTTCATAAGCCTCCCAGCCGAGAAGTCCACCAAATAAACCCATATCGGAGCCCTGGCCTTTGTGAGTAGTAGCTAATGAACCGTTGGGATCAAACTCAATGTAGACTTCTTTTATATCGCGGTCCATTAAATCTCGACAAATTCTTCCTATTCGTAATGAAGCAGCGCAGTGAGAACTGGAGGGACCTCGCATTACCGGGCCGATAACATCATTGAAAATGCTGGGGTATGTTTTCATAATACTGGAATTATGCCTTTTTCCGAGAGTACGGTAATAAAGATAAAACGATTGAGTTGGAGATTGATGCCAATCAGGCTATTTTATTTGAATACTACGTATTGGCGGCAGCAACAAAGGAATTTCAACAGGGCATTCAATTTCTGATGGATTTCTGAGGAACAACTTTAGCGGATTGTGCCAGCAAGCCCGTTTACTATTTGTTAGATTCCTTGTTAGTTGCTGAGTGTGAAAGTTCCAAAGATACCAACCGGGCGATCATAATGACAGGATAGAGTAGTCCTATCATCCCTTGAAAAATCACCAGCGACTTTCCTATGGATTGGGTGGGTATCATATCTCCAAAGCCAAGAGTAGTCATGGTAGCAAAACTAAAATAGAGAAATTGCGCGTAGAGATTTTTATAGGATTGTGAGGGTTCAGTGATGGTGAATGAACCCGGATGAAAAGATTCTAACAATGTATAGACAAAGGCATATACAATACCAATGACCATAAATACTATGATAGAGCCTTGAATGCGATAAAAATTTACGGGTCCCTCTTTGAAGATATGTTGCAGTACCAAATTGGCAAGATGAATGAGGAATAGAATTGCGAAAAAATAGCCCGTCATCTGAGCCCATTGTAAATGGGTGAAAAACGAAACTATGCGTAGCAAACTCGTTAACGTTGCAATACTGATGAAGATTAGCTGCTTTCTCCAGCGCGTAAGTACCGAGAAGACGCCAGCCAAAATAATCATGTTAAAAAATAGTTCACTGATTAAAAAGCTCCACCACTCATCGGAGTAATCAGCCAGTGGAATCCAAACAAAGAGGGCGATTGTTATGTAGATGAGAAGTGCTTTGAGGCTGCGCTCATGATTCCAGAATTCATAATTTCTTCTAATCAGGTTATGCACGATCCGTTTGTTTTGTCAAAGCTAATTTGGCTTAATGCAATTTTCGCTGATTTTTGTCAGTAGACTTAAGCAGGACTTATCTGGCCATTAGCAGCGTAATAGCCTATTGTGCAATGATTCTAAGCACAATTTTATAAGCCACTAGATCTATTAACTTTTCGAGTGATAAAAGTCAGTCGAACGGCTGACCGCTCTCATTTATTTCTTGGCATTTATTGAGGATGTTGCATGAGCAAAAACTTTGACATGAAAAAAATCCTTGTTCTTACTGATTTTTCACCTTTGGCGAAGATTGTAGTTTCTTATGCAATTGGTCTTGCGAAAATTTTGGAAGCCAGGATCATTTTAGTGTCTGTAATCAATGCCGGGTCATCCACCAATACCTTGAATAATTGGAGAAAGCTGGAGGAGGAAATGATTAAAGGGGCACAGGAGGATGCTGACCGACTGATAAAAAAAGTAAAGAAGGAAGCAGATAATGTGCAGCTTACGTATGAATGTATTTTAGGTTTTCCGATGGCCGAGGTGGTCGATGGATTTGCTGTGAAGAATAAAGTTGATTTTATCGTGATGGGTACAAGGGGAGCATCAGGGCTACTAAAAGTTATTGTCGGCAGCAATGCGACAGCTGTAATAAACAGGAGTAGTATTCCGGTTATTGTGGTGCCGGGCAAAGCTCGGTTTAAGAAGATCAGAAAAGTTGTTTATGCTACCGATCTGCAAAACCTGGAGAAGGAGATAATAACAGCAACTCAATTCGCACGTTCTTTTGATGCTCCGCTCGATGTGTTACATGTTCGAATGGCTTCTTCAAATGATCAAATTGAAGAATTAGACAGGAACATGGCCAGAGCCACGAAGGAAAATCGGTTAATTAAAACTGCTAACTATCCTAAAATTCAGTTTCATGAGTTGAGCAGTGAGAATATTTCGGATGCTGTGGATAAATTTGTAAACGACCAGAAAGCAGATTTTTTGATCATGTTTACTCACCGACTGCTTTTTTATGAAAAGTTGTTTGGAAAAAGTGTAACACGGGAACAGGCTTTTCACAGTAAAGTACCGATGTTAACGTTTAACAAAACAAATTTGACAAACCTGAAGATGTGATTACTTCCTTACTACATTCCAACGGACAACTTGTTCCAGTTTGGAAGTCTGCACTAGTTTTATTTTAGTGCCTTCCATTTCGATAAGACCATCATCGCGAAAGTCGGAAAGCACGCGTATCACAGACTCCGAAGCGGTGCCTACAATCTTTGCCAGGTCATCTCTTAGTACACTTAGCGGTTCATCTCCTTTTTTTAATTGCCACATTTTCAGGAGCGCTTCCGCTGTGCGCTGCCGAACGGAATTATATGCCAGATGAAGAAGTTGTGCCTCTTTTTCTGAAACTTTTTTGCAGAGCAAAGAAATAAAACTTGATGTTACTACGGGTTGGCTGTTGATCAAGGTGACGAAGTCGCTCTTGGGGATCAGCACGAGTTCTGAATCTTCCAGAGCAACGGCAGTATCTCCGAACGGACAACTCTCCAG
>JAENVX010000139.1 GCA_016650355.1 Bacteroidia bacterium
CACGCTTATCGAAAATCAGAAGGCGCTTGAACAGCTAGCTACTGAGCTGGAAAAGAGTAAAAATCGATTTTCTATGGCCGTAGATGGAACGAAGGCGGGAATTTATGAGTGGAATATTTTAACGAATCAACTATACGTGAGTGCACGATTTAAATTTCTTCTTGGAATGGATACAATGGATGATTCAACACTGAATATTGAGACATTCCGATTTCTTATTCATCCTGAGGATAGAAATATGGCAATCTCATTGGTAAATACAGCGGTAGAATTAGATACTACCTATCAACATGAGATTAGGCTACTTCAAAACACGGGTAGCTATCGATGGTTCCTCGACTCTGGCATAGTGAGTTTGAAGGGATCAGCCCCCCAACTGGCTGTTGGTTCTATTATTGATATTCACGACCGAAAATCTGCTGAGCAACAACTCAAGGACAAAAATGTTGAGCTTGAAAAAGCCAATAGAGAACTCGACAGATTTGTTTATAGTGCATCACACGATATGCGAGCACCCTTAACTACCTTATTAGGTCTAATTCATCTAGCGCAAATAACCTATATACCAGGAGAGTTGGATACGTATCACACGATGATGATCGACCGTATTCATGCAATGGATAGGTTCATAAAGGAAGTAACTGACTACTCGCGCAATTCAAGGCTGGAGGTAAAAACCGAGCGAATAAATTTACGGACGACCACGGACGAAGTAATTAGTGCACTTTCTTTTTTGGCAAATGAGGCTGGAGTTGAAATCAAAATTGAAATTGATATAAGCCTGGAATTGAACAGTGACAAGTCACGACTCAAAGTCATTCTCAATAACTTAATCGCAAATGCAATAAAATATACTGATAGTAGCAAGCCAAGACGATTCCTTAAGATTCAAGCTAAGCCGCAAGAGCCATACTGTATATTGAGAATTGTGGACAATGGTATTGGTATTCAAGATCAGTACAAGGATAAAATATTTGACATGTTTTTCAGGGCAACAGAAAAATCTGATGGTTCAGGACTTGGTCTATATATCGCCAAGGAAACAATTCAGCGATTGCAAGGTAAAATTACCTGTCAATCAGAAGAGGGCATCGGAAGTACTTTTGAAATACTCTTGCCAATTGATTCAACAAAAAACTGACATTAGGAAATAAGTATCAATACTGAGTCTTACTTCAATTTTTGAAAAATTTCTAATACTTCTTCGAGGTAACTAATTTCATGAGCAGCATTCACGCAAAGTCTAAGGCGGGACTGCGATTTGGGAACCGCTGGAAAGACAATGGGCGTGGCCAAAATCTGTCGATCAAACAATTTACGAGCAAAACTAAGGGTGGCTTCATTTGCCCCAAGTATAATCGGTATAATAGGGGTGGAACTAAATCCAATATCGTAACCCAACTTTTTTAATTCTTTTGAAAAAAAACGTGTATTGGACCACAGCTTTTTGATACGCTGAGGTTCGGATTCAAATATCTTAAGGGTAGCAAGTGCCGCGGCTGTTGCTGGTGGCGTCAGGGCTGCTGAGAATATATATGGAGGAGAACCATGCTGCAAAAGAATAATTATTTCCTTTGAGCTTGCTACAAAACCTCCGCTGGCAGGCACGGCCTTTGACAACGACCCTGTAAAAATATCAATTTCAGAAGGAGGAATATCATAGTGAGAGTCGACACCGTGTCCCATTGCACCGAGCACCCCAAGTGAATGAGCTTCGTCAACCATCAAATATGCATTATACTTTTTTTTCAGCTCAACAAATTCTTTTAATGGACAAATGTCCCCATCCATAGAATACACTCCTTCAACAATTATCAACACTTTTTTAGCTGAAGTTTATAGCTTAAGGAGGCTCTCCAATGATCTAGGATTATTATGTTCAAACCTCCGATGTGGAACACCAGCTAATTTGCAAGCATCAATGGTACTCTGATGGATTCTACTATCGACTAAGGCCAGATCCTTTGTATCCAACAAGGAAGATAGTACTGCAAGATTTGCATTGTAACCCGAAGAAAAAGTTAAAGCAGCATCAGTGCCTTTAAACTGTGCCAACTTGAGTTCTAACTCTATATGAAGCACGTTGGTCCCAGTCAATAGTCGCACGCCTCCTGAACTTGTACCAAACTTATTAATCGCATCGATTGCAGCCTTATCGATCTTCGGATGTCCAATTAGACCGAGATAATCATAGCTAGAAAGCACCTTATATTCCTTACCACCAATATTTGCGATCGGACCAGATTTGGAGTTAAGCGCTTGGTGGAATGTATAGTATCCGTTAGACTTAGTCCAATCAACTAAGTCTAATTTGGCTTTTTGCCGAGTACCAATCAATTTACCTGATATAGGTTGTTGGTTATGGTCGGTCAAAAAATCATCGAGCGGCAAGTCATTTCTAGTTTCTGCTGATCCCTTTATTGATCCAGATTTAAGACCACTTTTCGGCCTTCTATTAACCCCCATTCGCTTCATGATTTTCTTGCACAATAGTATCCTATATAAATCAATTCTGCTAGCGAAGTAAGGTATTTAGCTCTAGTGAAACCTATTTTTATACAATGTTGAGCAGTTAAATTTCAGTATGCATATGTCGCGACTCAATCGTATTTTTTTTGCGCTATTAAAATTAAAGGCAGGTTATCAGTTTTGCCAATATTTGGCGACCGTATTTTATGTTCATTATCAACACTATATTTTGTCATTCGATAATCAATAAACTTAATGTTTACTTGTGCGCGAATGTAGTATTTCTTAATATTGACCGACCGTTCAGTCAAAAAAAATGAGTCCTCGAAGTGCCGCAAAAAATGAGGAGATAAGGCGGGAGACTATCCGAAAAATAATGGATTCGGCTTTTTTGCTCATCTCAAAACAAGGATACGAGTCTACTAGTATAGCCCAAATTGCCAAAGAGGCTGATATCTCAAAGGGATTGTTGTATAATTATTTCAAAAGTAAAGAGGACCTTCTTGAAAATCTTATTAAAGCCGCGTTGGTGCAAGGGGATCAGATCATGTCTTCGATTCTCACAGAAGATCCTGCAACGACCTTGGAAAATCTCTTCAGATGGTTTTTCAAAGAGCTGCGTGAAAGACCTGACTATTGGCGGATGATCAATGAACTCGCATTCAAAGCAGATAAATTCAAATTTGTTCAAGACATAGCAGTTGAAAAGTGGACAGGCTACACGAACTTATTGCAGAAACTATTTGAGCAGATGGGTTTTGAGAATTCTGCAGAAGAAGCGATGATAGCAGCTGCTCTATTTGATGGTATAGGAATACAGTCTGTTGTATTAAAAAAAGATTACCCCCTTAGCGAATTAGAAAGAATATTGATTGATAAATATTGCAAAAGAAAAAAATAATCATGAGTAATTTATTAGTTACGTTTTTTGTTAGCGTATCTCTTTTGAGTCAGGCGCAAACTGCCAAAGAGATAATGAAGAAAATGGATGATAAAATGCAGGGTAATTCCAACCGTTCGGTCATGAAGATGACCATCGAACGACCTGATTGGAAACGTGAAGTTACTATGCAGGCGTGGGCACTGGGAAGATCCTACAGCATGATACTAATCACGGCTCCTGCACGAGATAAGGGGCAAGCCTTCCTAAAGCGAACCAACGAAATGTGGAATTGGCAACCATCAATTGATAGGGTTGTAAAACTTCCTCCTTCCATGATGTTGCAATCCTGGATGGGATCGGACTTTACTAATGATGACCTGGTCAAAGAATCTTCGGTCGTTGAAGATTATAGTCATACGCTAAAGAATGACACCTTAATTGATGGTAGAATGGCCTATCAAATTGAGCTCATACCTAAGCCGGATGCACCTGTAGTATGGGGTAAAGTGCTATCCTTTATAGATAAAAAAGAATTTAATCAGCTACTCGTTCGATATTACGATGAGGAGGGTGAATTGGTAAATACGATGGTATTATCCGACATAAAGTCAATAGGAGGGCGCATTCTGCCATGCAGGCTTGAAATGATACCCGCAGAAAATGCAAAACAAAAAACGATTATTGAATACCTTGAACTTGAATTTGAATTGAACCTAAAGGAGGATTTCTTTTCCATGCAGAACATGAAAAGAGTTCGTTAAAAAAATTAATTGTAGATCGCTGGTTCGTTCCTATTTGTAATCTTAATAGTCTATGTATCTAACTCTTGCCTGGCGCAATATTTGGAGAAATAAAAGACGGTCACTCATCACGGTCTTCTCAATAACTTTTGCCGTTTTACTGGCTTGCTTTATGCGATCCATGCAGTTAGGTGCCTATGCAAGAATGATTGATAATTCAGTTCGTTTTTACACCGGTTATATTCAAATTCATAAAAGTGGTTATTGGACGGACAAAGTAATCGACAACAGTTTCAATTATGATTTGACACTTCAAAACAAAGTGAAGGCTATCGAGGGAGTAATTTTAGATGTACCCAGATTGGAATCTTTTACGCTCACGTCATTTCGCAATCAAATAAAAGGAGCATTTGTTATGGGTGTGGACCCGCAGCGTGAAAATGAACTTACAAATGTGAAGGATAAAATAGTAGAGGGTGGATATCTCAATCAAGATGATGACGGCATTGCGTTGGCGGAAGGTTTAGCAGAGTATCTTAAAATAAAAGTAGGGGATACGTTGACTCTACTAAGTCAGGGTTATCATGGCGCAAATGCTGCAGGCCTTTTCCCTGTTCGATGCATCATCAAATTCTCGCTACCTCAACAAAACAATTCAGTGATTTACATGGCATTGCCAAGCGCTCAGTGGTTTTATGCTGCACCTGATT
The DNA here is from genome assembly GCA_016650355.1 of Bacteroidia bacterium. Lineage (GTDB taxonomy): Bacteria > Bacteroidota > Bacteroidia > Cytophagales > Cyclobacteriaceae > ELB16-189. Next base: position 4,803 of record JAENVX010000139.1, read on the forward strand.
TAATTACTAGTGTTTCCTTATTAATTGACACTCCAGATAATACCGATCGAATTGTTGCGGAGCTAAAAAGCCATGTTAATTTAGATGAGCTGGAGGTCATGGGGTGGCATGACCTTGTTCCTGATTTACTACAAAGTATTGAACTGGACAACATTAGTGGTAAAGTGATGCTATGGATACTTTACCTGGTAATTGGGTTTGGCATGTTTGGCACTTATCTGATGATGACAGCCGAACGGCAGTATGAGTTCGGAGTAATGTTAGCAATTGGCATGCGAAGAATGCGCCTCCAGGCATTGATTGTTTTAGAGATATCAATTATGACTATACTGGGTGTTGCCCAGGGTATTGCATTAAGCCTTCCATTACTGACGTATTTTCATTACCATCCGATCGTATACGGCAAGGAAGCAGCAAAAGCAATTGAAAGTTTTGGAGTTGAAGCCATATATCCATTTTCTCTTGATCTTGTGATTTTCACCAATCAGGCCTATGCCATTTTTATTATGGCAATAATTCTTTCGGCCTACCCTGTTTGGTCAATTTATAGAATGAAAGTTGTCGAATCCATGAGAGCATAAATTGTTAAACTTATGTTAATGCGAATTGCATGGCGCAATGTTTGGCGCAATAAAGGCAGGAGCGGAGTGGTTATCGGTGCTATGATCGTTGGTATTTGGGCGCTCGCATTTGGCGGTGGTTTTATGAGAAGCTTCTTATTAAGTTACATTCAATCTTCCATCCGATTTGAAACTTCGAATGGTCAAATTCACCATCCGGAGTTTACAATTGACCAGGATATAAAGTTTACTATCAATGACCAAGAATCAATTCTCGCTCATTTAAGGAATCAAAAGTCGATTGAAAATATATGTTCGCGAAGTATCGTGAATGGAATGATTGCATCCTCGCGCCAGGCAACGGGTGTTAGAATAGTAGGAATTGATCCTATAGAAGAATCACATGTCACTCAGCTTGATTCCTTGGTGTTTGATGGTGAATATTTCAGTAGCAACACCAGCAACACTTTGCTGATTGGTGAGAGGCTCGCAGAAAAACTTAAAGTAAAAGTTAAATCAAAAGTAGTGCTTACTTTCCAGGATGTGAATGGTAACATCACAGCCGGACGATTTCGTGTTGCTGGCATTTTGCATGCTGCTTCTATCGTTATTAATGAGTCTTCTGCTTATGTTAGAAAAGAAGACATTAATCGGTTGCTCGGCATAGAAGGATACGTTCATGAAATTGCGTATACCACCGTAGAAGGCACAGATGATCAGGCTTTGGCTGATCAATTGAAAAATGATTTTCCATCTGAAAAGACAGAATCATGGGAAGAACTATCGCCTGCACTTGTCTTCATGCAGCAGATGATGGGTGCTACCTTGAAAATATTGATCGTCATCATTATGACCGCACTTGCTTTCGGAATTGTGAATACAATGCTCATGGCAGTCCTTGAGCGTATTCGTGAGCTGGGTGTATTGATGGCACTCGGAATGAGGCGAACCCGCGTTTTTCTTATGATCATGATTGAAACATTACTCCTTTCAGTTGCGGGTGGACCACTTGGATTGGCGGCAGGCTATATCACCATCTTTTACTTGGGTAAAAGAGGTATTGATCTTACGGAATATTCTGCAGGTTTGGAAGCTATTGGATATGAAAGCATACTTTATCCAAGCTTAAACCTGAATGATTATATACAAATTGGAATTGGGGTTGTCCTTACGGCTATGCTGGCATCACTATACCCGGCATGGAAGGCAACACGATACAACCCAGCAGAAGCAATCCATAGTTTATAAATTAATTCAGAAAAAATGTATGGCAACACTTATCAAGGCAACTCAAGTTTCAAAAATATATCATAAAACGGTTGTACCAGTTCACGCGTTGAATAAGGTAGACCTGTCTATTGAAGAGGGAGAATTTACAGCTATTGTAGGACCTTCAGGGTGTGGAAAAACAACTTTGCTTAATATTTTAGGTGGTCTTGATCATCCTACTTCTGGAAAAGTTGAAATTACTGGAATTGATATAACAAACATGAAAGACAGTGATCTTATTGATTTCCGGCTTCAGAATATTGGCTTTGTTTTTCAAGCTTACAATCTCATTCCGGTTCTTACAGCAGTTGAGAATGTCGAGTTCATCATGTTGCTCCAAAGGAAAGATAAAAAGGAAAGGATAGCCAGGGCATATGAACTGTTAGAGAAAATGTCAATGCTTGATAAAGCTGACAATCGCCCTGGCGAACTTTCAGGCGGTCAACAGCAGCGGGTTGCTGTTGCGCGTGCGTTGGCTTCAAAGCCTCGTTTTATATTAGCGGACGAACCCACAGCAAATCTTGATTCAGCATCCACAGCAAATCTCTTAGACCTTATGGCACAAATAAATAAGGAACAGAAAGCTACTTTCGTTTTTTCCACGCACGATCAACGCGTAATGGATAAAGCAAAACGGCTGGTAACCTTGCTCGATGGATCTATCGTTTCGGACATCACCAGGTAATATGTTCTTGAGAATAGTTATTGTCCTCATCTTAATTCCTTTCGCAAATCTGTTTGCCCAGGATGAGCAAGCGAGTCCGAAGAAATTGAATATGAAGGGTTATTTGAAAGAAATGGCTTCCTTTAATTATTATGGGGACAGCCTGCTTTTTCAAAATCTTGTTCACAACCGTCTTAATTTTGCGTGGTATCCAAACAAAGAACTCACTGTTTATGTTGAATTAAGAACGAGACTTTTGATGGGAGATCTTGTGAGAGATGTTCCTAACTATGGCAAGTTGGTAGACTCGAACAATGATTACTTTGATCTCTCTATTAATGCAATTGACAGTAAGAGTGCTCTACTTAATATAATGGCAGACCGAGCATATCTTCAATGGTCGCACAATAATTGGGAAATTAAAGCGGGTAGGCAACGTATCAACTGGGGCGTAAACCTAGCATGGAATCCAAACGATTGGTTCAACGCATATTCATTTTATGATTTTGATTATGAGGAGCGTCCAGGATCTGATGCGTTACGCATAAGTAGGTATACTGGAGTAGCATCTAGTGTGGAGGTTGCTGCTAAAATGTCGGAAGATATTGATCATTTTGTTGGTGCGGGTATGTGGAAAGTCAATAAGTTCAACTATGATCTGCAAACATTAGCTGGTCTTGTTCAGGGTGACTTGGCGTTAGGTTTGGGTTGGGCTGGTAATCTTAAAAAAGCCGGATTTAAAGGTGAGTTAACCCTGTTTAACAAAATCACAGAAACACAATATAATGGAGCATATGACAAGATGTTTTTAGGAGCCATTTCTATTGACTATGCATTTGAAAATTCTTTTTATTTAAATGGCTCAGTCATGTACAACTCACAAGGATCAATACACCCTCCGCTTGGATTTCCTGTCGTTGGTTTACGCCCTGGTACCGTGCGTGATCTGTCACCATATATATGGTCATCGTTCCTTCAATCCACTTACCAAATCTCTCCTTTATTTTATACAGGGCTTGCACTAATTGGCTATCCTGGCAGTGATTCTTTCTTTATTAATCCTTCACTCACCATTTCAGCTATGCAAAACCTGGATGTTGACATGATCGGCCAACTATTTTATGGCAACGATCTGAATGGCAATTTCGGATCGATATTAAAGGCGGGGTACGTGCGATTAAAGTGGAGCTTTTAAAAGAAGTGTGATTCATTTGGGTAGGTTTCGCCACTATTCTTTGCAAATGACAATTGCAATAGTTTGAATACATTTAAAGAAAACAAGCCATTCAAATATATTGAGTGAACTCACAGCCTTATTGATCACAACTTTTACTGTCACTTCAGTTTTGTGGCTAAGCCGACTAAAAGTTGGATGGATTCAGAAGTTACTTGATTGGTTTCCTGCGATTTTATTTTCCTACGTGATTCCAGCTGCGTTCACACATGCATTTAATCTCAATCTGTCCGAGGTATATCTTCATACACTTTCAAGAAATTGGGTTATACCGTTGGCGATCCTCACGGTTATGAGCTCACTCTCATTTCATAAATTGAAGCAGGTGGGAGTGAAGCCAATTATTCTGTTCGCAACCGGCTCCTTTTCCATTGCAGTACTAGCCCCTGTGTTTGTATCAGCTTTTATATTCGTTTGGCCCTCATCTAGGGAGATTTTTATTGATCAGGGTTATTGGCGAGGGCTGATTCCGATTGTGGGTAGTTGGATTGGGGGCAGCACGAGCCAATTGGTACTAAAAGAGTTAGTGGTCTGTCCAGAGTCGTTATTTCTATCTGTAATTGTCTTAGATAATGTACTCATCAACAGCTGGACAATCCTAATGTTTCAATCTATTAAAAGAAGCGATGCGTTAAATACCTTTCTAAAAATCGCGCCCCAAGAATTACAACCGGCATATAAAACTTCCAGATCTGAGGGAGATCCCATACATTCAACCCGGTTAACCTCAGGCCTTATTCTGGTGGGCACTTTTATCATTATATCTAGTACTGATAACTTCCTACTTCGAATTTCATTACTGTCTGTTGCAGGATTAGCCTTAGGTAATGTAATACCACGTTGGAGTCATTCCTTTGTATTAAAAGCGGGAGGAATCTTAATTATAATCATCATGTCAATTTTAGGCTTACGTTTGGATTTCAACAACCTTTCATTGCCGATGGCATTTGTTGCACTCTGTATAGTATGGATAGTCGGCCACTATGTTGTTATGCTACTTATGGCTAAGATTCTGAATGTTCATATGGCATGGGTACCTATTGCAAGTATGGCTAATGTGGGAGGCATCTCTACGGCTCCCGCAGTAGCCTCAGCGTATCATAAAGACTGGATGCCACATGCTATTTTACTCGCCATTTTGAGCATGGTATCAAGTAATCTATGGGGCGTTTTTTCAATTTTTCTGTTTAATCTTTTTAACTTATAAATCTTAATTTATTTAGTCCCAAAGTGTGAGTGCTCGTATTGCATCGCATTCTAGAATTTCTGTTAGGTTGGGGAAGGTAGTTTAAACTCAAACGATTTCACAACGTTCATTTCCTGATTTGTGATTGGATGAGAAAAGGTAAGCTTCCAGGCATGCAGTGCTATTGAATTTGGATGATACAAAAGGTTAGAGCCATAGAGATCATCACCAAGAATTGGACAACCAAGATGAGCTAACTGCGCGCGAATCTGATGATACTTACCAGTGTGAAGTTCAATATCCCACAAAAACAGGTTCTCACCAAAGTCAGTTACATTATAGATGAGCATTGCCTTCTCCGAGTAAGGTACTTCAACCTCATATAGTATCGCCTTTTTCTTTTCTTTCCGATGCCAATGTTCCAGAGTTCCAAAGCTTTTTGTTGGTGAAATATTTGTGATGGCTTGGTAATACTTCTTCACCTTTCGCTGTGCAAATTGCTCGCTTAAATTTTTGAGGACTGATCGTTGCTTAGCAAACAAAATAATACCACTTACAGGCCGGTCAAGCCGATGAATATGTTGTGCATACTGTTCTCCCGTATCATGCAAGGATGCCTTGATATATTTTCTGACTTCATGTAACAAATTGGGATGTCCATTACGGTCTGGCTCCACCATAAGGCCTGCAGGTTTGGATAGCACCAAGATTACATCATCTTCATACAAAACGTGATCATTGACAAGGATAGACATGGCAGTACGGCTAATATTAACTCAGGCAAGCGGAAAATTGCCCAATCTTAATGCTATTTCTCCCCAAATAACATTTAGTATTTAATGAAGTGCGCACTTTTAATACCTCCTTTTTTTTCTTATCTTTGCAAATAATGGAACATTTTTCACTTTTTTAGGTTCAAAATCGTTTCCTCTCACCTTTCGAGAGAAAATTCATTGTAAAATGCTAAAAATAAGTCGCCTTAATTTACGTTTACGGCCTGTCAAAGCATTTTAAAGTAACCACAATTAAATAAATAGGAAAGTAGCTAAAGATTATATCATGAGAGCGTTAAAAATAACTCAAAAAATTACCAATCGAGAATCACAATCATTCGAAAAATATTTGAGTGAAATTGCTAAAATCAGCCTCATTACAGCTGAAGAAGAAGTGAATTTGGCAAAGCGAATACGAGGTGGTGATGAGGTAGCACTTCAAAAATTAGTGAATGCCAACCTTCGGTTTGTAGTCTCCGTGGCCAAACAATACCAGCAAGGCGGGATGACATTGAGTGACCTTGTTAATGAAGGAAATTTAGGACTTATTAAGGCAGCCTCACGGTTTGATGAAAAGAGAGGTTTTAAATTCATCTCATATGCTGTGTGGTGGATACGTCAATCCATTTTACAAGCCTTATCTGAACAATCCCGTATTGTTCGACTCCCGCTTAACCGTATAGGTACGCTCAATAAAATGAACAGTACGTTTGCAATCTTGGAGCAGAAGTATCAGCGAGAGCCTACTAGTGAAGAGTTAGCTGATGTGATGGAGACCACACCTGAGGAGATACAGAAAATTGCTAACCACCGCTCTCGCAAAGTGTCAATGGATGCCCCATTATCTAGTGATGGTGACAGTGGAACATTGATGGATATAATGGACGATAAAAGTGCTGTTCAGCCAGATTCTAATTTGATGAATTTGTCGTTAGAAAAGGAAATTCAATATTCATTATCCCGCTTATCTGAACGAGAAGCAGATATATTGTCGTTGTACTATGGCCTTTCTGGAGGTCACGCTCTTTCTTTGCATGATATTAGTGAGAAATTTGAATTAACAACCGAAAGAGTAAGACAGATAAAAGAGAAGGCTACCCGTAAACTTCGTAACACGCCACGAGTGGATGTATTGAAGTCATACTTAGGATAGCAGACAACAATAGCTGATGTGGTGATTGAAAGTGTCACCAGGTTCCACGGAATTGTAAATAGATTTTACTATTGGAATTCCTACAAAGGAATCCCTAAAGAAATTGTAAATCGCTTGAAAATTTAGCTGTATTTTAGGGAGTAAATATTCCTTAATTTAAAGCTATGCGAGTCTCTGTTATTCGAAAAAATGTAAGATTCAATCCTGACTCGAGTAGAGTTGTTGCCAGGTATTTTATGAATGGCGACCAACGAACTCAAAAAATGGTAAGCCGAATTTTAGGCTTAGATGAAAAAGAAGTCAACGTGGCACTGGAACATACTCTCCGAGAATTTGCCAACCGCCATCGAAATATTTCCCGCGTTTTTTTCAAGCATTGTGCCAATATACAGGGGATCATTGAAGGCATGGAGATCAATTATGACGATCTTTCTGATGAAAGAAAAATGCTGATTGGCTCCTATTGTACAAGTGAATACTCCATTGAATCAGCAGCTTTTTTCAACCCATCCATAGTTGAAGATTTCGATCAGTTATACCTGGAAAAAGGAGAGAAGCGAATTATCATTTCTTTTAGAGCTACCGGAGAAGGACATATATCTTCTATTGTATTCAGACGCGGTATCCTTGATGGGAACAACGATTTGCAGGTTATGAAAGTGGGTGATCACATTGACATGGCTGACATATCTCACAAGAAACTGTATAACAAGAAGCGATTCGTGCGAAAGTTGGATGAGATGCAAATTCAGGATAAATACTCCACGAGTATTATGCAGGACCTTCCTGAGAAATTTGAATACTATGCTTTGAAAGCTGCAGTGAACAGAGTGTTGCAAGATAGTTCGATTAGTGTTGAGCGAAGACAGGCCCTTGAAGAAGTTACCTGGCTGGCTGATTCATTCTACGATGTTCAATTTAAACATGACTCAGATATTACTGAGCGCGTAATTTTTCCTATATCCGATTCCGAAAGTCGTGGTATTGAAGACGCCAGATTTGTTCGATTTATAGATGACGATAAGACCGAAAAAATTTATGCTACCTATACAGCATACAATGGCCACACCATTTTACCCAAACTCCTATCGACCGAAAACTTTTATACGTTTCGAGTCATGCCATTGCATGGCAGCGGTGCCCAAAACAAAAACCTCGCTTTGTTTCCAAAGAAGATAAAAGGAAAATATGCGATGTTGGCAAGAATTGATGGCGTAAACAATTATTTAATGTATTCCGATCGGTCAACTGTTTGGAATAATCCAGTGGTTATTCAGGAACCACGTTATCCCTGGGAATTTGTACAAATAGGTAATTGTGGATCGCCATTATGGACGGAAGAAGGCTGGCTAGTTATTTCCCATGGCGTTGGCCCTATGAGACGATATTGTCTGGGTGCTTCTTTGTTCGATCTTGACGATCCATCGAAAGAGATTGGAAGATTGGACGAACCCCTACTTTCTCCACGCGAAGATGAGCGGGAAGGATATGTACCTAATGTAGTGTATTCCTGCGGGGCAATCATTCATAACAAGAGCCTCATATTACCCTACGCAGTATCCGACTACTCATCAACCTACGGAGTTGTTGATATGGTAGATTTGCTGGATGCGATAAAAAAGAGTAGGTAGTTTTTTGGTATGGGAGGATGTGTCATTGGCTAAGTACTTCGTAATAGACACTTATGTACTCATCAATCATCCGGTCAATACCGAATTTTCGGATGACATGTTCCCGGCAATCTTTTGAATCAATGCGATCTAACCTAGTCACGGCTTCCACCGCTTCGGTAACATTGTTGACCAGATAGCCAGTTGTATCTTCAATAATTAGTTCCGACATACTGCCTCGGTTGAAAGCAATAACAGGTGTGCCGCATGCCATCGATTCTACTACACTAAGGCCGAAAGGCTCATCAAAAAATATGGGGTGCAATAATGCCTTTGAATGCCTACATACACCACTTTATCATCGTCAATATGTGGTTTTATCTGTGCATCAAAATATTCCATGTCCTGGATTAGGCCTGCTATTTTTAATTTACATCCAGCATTCTTTGCTATTTCAATGGCAACATGTGCACCTTTATCAGGATGTATTCTCCCAAAATATAAAAGATAGTTCTCTTTTTCTCCGTAAAATGTAAAACTATTCAGATTAATCCCATGATAGATCGTGCGATGGTAATTAAGGTCAGGATGTCTGTCAGCGTTTGATATTGAAATATAGGCTGATGAATCATTGTACTTTTTATAGACCGGTATTATTCTGGGCGATGAAAATCCATGGATAGTAGTGACCATGGGTGTTTTAATCAAGCGCGAGTAAGTGAGGGGAAGGAAATCGAAATGGTTATGTATGATGTCAAACTGATCGGCTTTTTCCATCAGGTGGGATATATGCAAACATTCCCACACTTTAGGATCTAGTTCATGGTCTTCCGCATAGGGCCGCTCGCAAATGGATTCAAGATTTCCGTTTGTTAAAGAATCACCAGTAGCAAACAACGTCACTTCAATACCATTTGCAATCAGTCCTTCAGCAATAGTGGATGCAACCTGTTCCCATGGACCGTATTTCCTTGGTGGGGTTCTCCACGCAATTGATGAAAGTATTGCTACGTTCATTCATCCGCCTTATAGAATTCTTCATATGCCTGTAGAACTGTTAAGTGAGAAATCAAATAAGCGAGGGAACTTTCAGCGCCCTGATTTCGATTCACCCCATATTCTTCAAAGCCGTCACAACAGCCCTTCGTTTCGAAATCATACAAACTCATTCGCAAATCATTTTCACCAAGAAACCACATGAAGGATGTATATAGTTGGTTGAGGTATTCTTTATCTTTAGTTAAGTGAAACGCCTGGTGAAACATTAATACCATCGCAAGTGCATCGATAGGCTGTTGGGCATATCTTGAGCGCGCTCCATCTTTTTTATACCACTCTTTATTCCCTACGATAGAGAGATAACC
>JAENVX010000140.1 GCA_016650355.1 Bacteroidia bacterium
AGATGGTACGTACACCTGATAAAGTTTGATCAACCACTTCGCGATTAAGGCTCTCAAATCGTTGTTCAAGTTCTTCCTTTCTGTTCATCTCGCGAGAGTTTACATAATTATCTGTTACGGTCTTCACGGTAGTGTTGATCGCCTGAGCAAGTTCGTTGCGAGCGTTGGTCAAGGCCTTTTTCTTAGACGTCACCTGATCCATACTTTCTCCAATGGAGTTGCCTCTGAACACCTTGTTATTGGTGAAATAGTCTGGCCCGGAGCAGGGTACCACAACTTCTTTTTCACCCGCAGGGATTTTTTCTTTGCTCTTACAACCAGCTATTAAAATCATGGCCGCCAGCATAACTACAAACGATACATTCATTAACTTTTTCATATTCATTGGATTTTGGTTAAGCAATTTAGATAATGCAATTATAAGGCCAACTGTAGTCAACCTATTTTAGATAATATTTAAAGTGTTTTTCATTGATTTGGCGCTTTATTGCAAAATCGAGTTTAAAATTTCAGCCAATTTCTCCCTTTCAAGGGTTTCCAGTGATTTGTTATAGGCTTCCTGGCTTGCCCGTTCAAAATCAAGACTATACCCTTTCACCCTGTCAAGCGTGGTTGCATATATCTCCTTATTGTCACGTAAGCTTACTACCTTAATTACAGAGGTTACATATGCAATGTAGATGCTACCTGATACAGCGCCTTTTTCAGAATCAGATTTAACATCCATCCAAAGCTCAGCTTTTTCCCCTGCATCTGTAAGTTCAAATCCAGAGTTGGTTAAAAAATTCTTTAGCTTGTTTGTCAGCTGCTGGTTGCTCCTTGTATAACCTAAACTCTTTTCATCAGCTGTAATATATACCAGCGGCCGTTGCACTTTTAACAAAATATTTGTTTTCGGCACTACCGATTTTTGAGCAACTAACTTATAAATGTCGGATGGATTTTCGCCAGCAAAACGCAAGAGGTCTACTTTCACAGCTACTGTCTGTTCCAAATCCCTGGAACTTATTTTTGTAATCAACATTTTTGCATGGCCACTTACATCCGTCTTATAATTTGGATATACATCTCCTGATCCTTTTTCAAAGGCAGCGATCAATGGCAAATCCGTAATTACTTTTTTGTCATCCTTGTAAAAAGCCTTTACCATTACCGTTTGCCCACTTTCAGCAATTCTACGATTGACCATTATTTCTGAAGGTTCAGCACTTAACTGGATCTTATCAAGCAATTGTTGAATGCTGGCGATTATCTCATTCGTTAACAATATTTCTTTTCCTTCAAATTCCAAACGGATTGGTTCAGCCAGATATTTTTCTATTGAGCGAAACCCTTGAAAATAAAATCCTAAGGCCTGCACATTTTCACCTGACCGTTCCGATTGTTTTGCTTTTGTGAAAAAATCTAGCGCAAGCGTTACTGCATTCCGCTTTTGTTCATCCTTGATATCTTTGTATCGTTGCTTGGACAGTCGATAGTACACCCAATAATTCAGGTCATCTTGCCAACTATCCACCTGCTCAAATTCTTCAATCTCATCAGCAGCAGTGGTATTAATGATTTGCTCATATCGCTCTTGAAACTCTTTATTCGCATCAATTTGGCTTAATACAGAGGTCGAGGAAATATTGACTTTTATCTCTGAAACCATATCCTCCAAAGCGCTTTTCTTAGCTGATTGAATATAATTATTAGTGCCGTCTTTGTTGCTGTGACCAATGCCGACATAATAACTGTCTTGATTGGGCTTTGCATTTAACCATCCTGGCTTAGGATTTTGCAAGTCTGTTTTAAGACTTGTATTCGTAAGCGAAGGGCTGCAGCCCGTCATAAGAAGTGCCAGAATAAGTATATGCCTCACAGAATATTTCAATTTGATTGTCCGTTTTACTAAAGCCACTTCTATGCCAAAAATGCAATAATCTTGGGATATCTCACCGAAATATAGGAGAGAGTTTGGCCAGAACCATGTTGGCAAATCTATAATCAAACGGCATAAGGAAGTTGTTTTGATATTCAGAACGTGTCTTGAATTTCAGTTGGCTGGTGTGAATAAAAGATACCAATGTCTAATCCCCTCCCTTCACCTCAACCTCATAAGAGGCTAACATCGCCCCAAAATATTCTCGATTCATTCTTGCAATATTTGTAAGGCTAATTCCTTTAGGACATTCAGCCTCACATGCACCTGTGTTGGTACATGCGCCAAAACCTTCATCATCCATTTGGGCAACCATTTTTTCCGCGCGTTCTGCACGTTCTGGTTTTCCTTGGGGTAACAATGCAAACTGAGATACCTTTGCGCTTACAAATAACATCGCTGAAGAATTTTTACAAGCTGCAACACAAGCACCACAGCCAATACATGTTGCTGCGTCCATCGCCTCGTCTGCAATTTTCTTCGGGATAATTATTGCATTGGCATCAGGAATTCCACCAGTATTTACCGACACATAACCTCCTGCCTGTTGAATGCGTTCGAATGCTGTACGATCGACAATAAGGTCCCTGATAACAGGAAAGGCTTTCGCTCGCCAAGGTTCTACTGTTATTGTTTGACCATCTTTGAAGGAGCGCATGTGTAGTTGACACGTGGTCGTCTGCAACGGGCCATGAGGCCGACCATTGATATACAAACTGCACATCCCGCAAATTCCTTCGCGGCAATCGTGATCAAATGCTATAGGCTCCTCTCCTTTTTTAATTAATGATTCATTCAATACATCAATCATCTCCAGGAAAGACATGTCGGCTGAAACATGATCGTGTTGATAAGTCTTGAACTCGCCTTTAGTGTCTTTATTTTTCTGTCTCCAGACTTTTAACGTAATCTTCATATTCTTAACGTGTTGAAGTGCTTATGTGTTTAAGTATAACTTAACGTGCTGAAGTGCTTATGTGTTTAAGTATTGATGCATTCTGGATTTAACCATAACATTTTCCTACATCAACACTTGGTAAAACTTTAACACTTAAATACATCAACACTTAATTACTCTATTTATAGCTTCGTTGTGTCAATTTCACATTCTCAAATCGCAGTTCTTCCTTATGTAATTCTTCGGGTTGGTTTTCACCTTTGAATTCCCAAGCCGACACAAAAGCATAGTCATCGTCTTTGCGCAACGCTTCACCTTCCGGAGTTTGGGATTCTTCTCTGAAGTGCCCACCACAGGATTCTGATCGGCTCAAAGCGTCATCAACCATAAGCTCACCTAATTCAATAAAATCAGCTACGCGACCCGCCTTTTCCAATTCCTGATTCAATTCATTCGCTCCCCCCAGCACATTTACATTTGACCAGAACTCTGATTTTATATCCTGAATTATTTTCTTTGCTTTCTTTAGGCCTTCTTCACTACGCGACATACCGCAGTATTCCCACATCGTAAGCCCCAGTTGACGGTGAAACTCGTCTACGGTCTTCTTCCCTTTGATGTTGATCAATTTATTAACTGTGGTATTTACTTTGTCGATGGCTTCTTTAAAGGCAGGATGGTCTGTCCCAACTTTATCGTTCCATCCAATGGAAGCAAGATAATCTCCGATGGTGTACGGAATTACAAAATAACCATCTGCCAAACCTTGCATCAGTGCACTAGCACCCAATCTATTTGCTCCATGGTCGGAAAAATTAGCCTCACCAAGAGCATACATACCGGGCACTGTAGTCATTAAATTATAGTCGACCCATAGGCCGCCCATCGTATAATGAACGGCTGGGTAAATCATCATCGGCCCTTTATAGGGATTCTCACCGGTGATCTGTTGATACATATCGAACAGGTTTCCGTACTTCGCCCGAATGGTATCCTCTCCATCCCGTTTGATAGCATCAGCAAAATCCAGGAATACCGCCAAGCCAGAACCAACGCCTCTGCCTTCATCGCACATTTGTTTTGCATTTCTTGATGCCACATCGCGTGGTACAAGATTTCCGAATGAAGGATATTTGCGTTCCAGGAAATAATCGCGTTCAGCCTCAGGTAGTTTTACAGCATCAATTGATTTGAGACCAGGTTTGGCTGTCTTAGGTACCCATACTCTTCCATCATTTCTTAATGACTCCGACATCAGGGTAAGTTTAGATTGATGATCTCCTGAAACCGGAATACACGTTGGATGAATTTGCGTGAAACAGGGATTGCCAAACATGGCTCCTTTTTTATGTGCCCTCCATGCAGCCGTTACATTCGACCCTTTCGCGTTAGTGGAAAGGAAGAAAACATTTCCGTATCCACCTGTCGCCAAAACCACTGCATGCGCACTATGTGATTCTATTTTACCAGTAACCAAATCACGAGTGATAATGCCCCTTGCTTTTCCATCTACAATAACAACATCGAGCATTTCTGTGCGGTTGTATATTTTCACTTTGCCATTGGCTATTTGGCGGTTCAATGCACTGTAAGCACCCAACAATAATTGCTGCCCTGTTTGACCCCGTGCATAGAATGTTCTGGAAACCTGGGCTCCTCCAAAAGAACGGTTGGCAAGAAGTCCGCCATATTCACGAGCAAAGGGAACCCCTTGTGCTACACATTGATCAATAATACTTACACTGGTCTCTGCCAATCGATAAACATTGCCTTCTCGCGAGCGATAATCACCTCCCTTTATCGTGTCATAAAAAAGACGAAAAACACTGTCTCCATCGTTTTGGTAATTCTTGGCGGCATTGATACCACCTTGCGCAGCAATACTATGAGCTCTACGCGGGCTATCCTGAAAACAAAATGCTTTTACGTTATATCCCAACTCACCTAATGAAGCGGCTGCAGATGCACCTGCCAACCCAGTTCCGACAACGATCACTTCATATTTTCTCTTGTTAGCCGGGTTCACCAACTTCAAATTGAATTTATGTTTAGTCCACTTTTCTGCTAATGGTCCCTCAGGAATTTTTGAATCGAGCTTCATAACTATAAATAAGGTCTATTCGGTTCTTAATTGAAAAACATCACAATAGGAATCAATGCAAATAATGCTGGCACTATGATGGCAAAAGCCTTTCCAACAAAGTTGATGATCGGATTGTACTTCATATGGTTTAGCCCAAGGGTTTGAAATGCGCTTGTGAATCCATGCCACAGGTGAAAACCTACAGCCACCATGCACGCTACGTACAATCCAACATA
>JAENVX010000141.1 GCA_016650355.1 Bacteroidia bacterium
CAAGAGCCAGGCCGCTATCGGTCTCCTGAGAACTATCCAACCTTCGAACACATCATGGGTGAACAACATCATGTCTTTCGCAAGCATCCTGAAACAAAATTTATCAACGCGCACCTCGGATGGTTCGGAAACGATTTGGAACGACTTGGAAAATTGTTCGATGAATTACCCAATGTATACACCGAGCTGGGGGCAGTATTGGCCGAGCTTGGGCGCCAGCCACGATTTGCCCGTGCCTGGATGATCAAATACCAGGACAGGGTGATGATGGGTAAAGACACGTATAAGAAGGAGGAATACTACACGTACTTCAGGGTGCTGGAGACGGACGATGAATATTTCGATTACTACAGGAAACGACACGCACACTGGAAAATGTATGGACTCGCCCTCCCCGATTCAGTTCTTAAAAAAGTGTATTATCTAAATGCTTTGAATGTGATTCCGGGAATTGACAATAGCATCTTTGCAAAATGAAATCACTACCACGTTAATACATACCATTCGGTTGCCTGCTATAAATTTATAAATGGCATAACTACTCTGATTAATTTGAATGTAAGCAAATCGTTTATTGCCTAATTTAGTATTGTGAAAAGTATAGTAGGTTTTTGTTTCTCGTTGTTTATACTTGGCGAAGCAGCCAGCCAGGAACTTAATTTCTCAGTTAAGTGGGGAAAAGAATTTAACGCCTCCAGAAAATCCTCGCTTGAAGACATCATTGGATTTGATGCGTCAGGAGTATATGTCATTAAGGGCAAATATCGTAACCCTTTATTGGGTCACAATACGTACACGTTGGAGCACCATAATAATGATTTCGTTCCTACTAAATCATTTGACCTGGAAATTAAGGAGGGAAATAATGTTTGCGATGTTCAGCAAGTGTTCCACCTGAAAAGTAAACTTTACATTTTCTATTCTTATCCGGATCAGAGCTTGAAAAAAAACAAGCTGTTTGTCCGTGAGATTGAAAAAGCCACACTGCAACCGAAGAAGGATAGGCTTGCATTGGGCGAGATCGACTTTTCGGGGAAATCAAGTGCCAATGATGGCGGTTTCAATTTTCGCTTCTCACGGGATAGTAGTAGAGTTTTGATCCACTATCGATTGCCTTATACAAAGGGTGAGCCTGAAATAATAGGGTTGCATGTATTAGACGACCAAATGAAATCAATTTGGCAAAAGAATATACCCTTACCCTATAAGGATGATTTATACGATATTGAATCCTTTCGGGTAGACAATTCGGGTAATGTTTATCTCTTAGGGTTAATCTATAAAGAAAAGCGAAAGAGTAAGCGCAAAGGGCAACCTAATTATAGTTATGAGATATTGGCTTGCCGGGAAGAGGGCAACGCATTGGTGAATTATCCTGTATCACTAGACGATAGGTTTCTCAGCGACATGCAAATTGAAATTTTGGGTGACAATCGGTTGGTGTGTGCTGGATTTTATTCGGAAAAAGGAACCTACAGTGTGAAGGGAACTTATTTCCTCACACTTGATGCCGTAACCAAAGAGATTAAATCCCAAAGCTTCAAAGAGTTTAGCTTAGACTTCATTATCCAAAGTATGACCGAGCGCGAAGCCAACCGAACACTGCGTAAAGTAGAAAAAGGCGAGCAAGCCGAGCTATACGAATACGATCTTGACAAATTATTGATTGGTAAAGATGGCAGCGCCATTCTTATTGGTGAGCAATACTATATGGATGCGGTAACGAGCACCATGTTTATTAACGGAGTGATGTCATCAATGACTACCTATCACTATTACTACAATGATATTATAGCTGTAAAAATTAGTGCCGCTGGGCAGATTGAATGGGCTGAAAAAGTGTCCAAGACTCAACATAGTATAAACGATCGAGGTTTTTTTTCTTCCTATACGCTGGCAATCGTGAAGGGTAAAATATGTTTTATCTTCAACGATAATCCTCTAAACCTGGGCTATAAAGGAGTAGGTCGCCCTGTCAATTTTAATGGACGCGAATCTGTCGTGATGATTGCAAGCCTAAACCAGCAAGGTGAACAAGTTCGTCAGCCGCTCTTTAAAAATATCAACCAAGGTGTGATCACCAGGCCAAAAGTTTGCAAACAGATTTCAAACAATCAGGTCATCCTTTTTGGCCAAAGAAAAACAAACCAACAGTTTGCCCGCGTCCAGTTTGATTAATATTCGGTATCAGTTTGCTATTGAAATAATGTGAGCTGAAGCTGTGATCTTTGGCTCTTAGTCCTTTGTAACCTATTGACTTCAATATTGCGGATATGATACAGTTGTGTCTCCTTGTTCCGAGGTGCGATGATAATCTCAGTACCGTCTGCCATCTTTTTAAATAAATCTTTTACAAGCTTAGGAGAGTTGTTATGCTTTGATAAATGCGACAAAAACAAATGGGTTAATTGTGCAGACTTATGTTCCATAAAAAGCTGTAATGCTTGTGCATTTGAGAGGTGTCCTCTCCCACCGCGTATTCTGTTCTTCAGGCTCCAGGGATATTTGCCGGTCTCCAACATTTCTTCATCATAATTGGATTCAAGAAACACAGCGTTGCATTGCTTAAAGTGTTTTATCAAGTGTTCGCATGTTTGTCCAATATCAGTGAACACGCCAACCTTAACTGTATCACTTTCAATTATAAAGCTATGCGGATCAATGGCATCGTGAAATTTAGGAAAGGCCGTTACAGATAAATTGCCAATACGAATTGGTTCATACGCCCGAAAACCTAAAGCAAGATCCTCGCCTAACATTAGATTTCCATTCTGCAATGTTGACTTTGTGATATATACAGGCAAGCGATATTTTTTTGAGAGCCTGGTTACGCCACTTATATGATCGGAATGTTCGTGGGAGACAAAAATGGCTCTTACCCGTTTCATAGGAAGTCCAATCCGCTTCATCCGCATTTCAGTTTCACGGCATGAAATGCCACCATCAATTAATACAGCTTCGTCTTGGTTGCCTATATAATAACAATTGCCATTGCTACCAGAATTTAAAGAAGAAATAAACAACGACATAGTACTGCGAAGGTATAAAAACTGAACGGCTCAGGTCGCCAAGCATTTGTTTAATACTCCATAATCTCAATCTTCCTGAAGTCAATAGGATGACTATTTGATTGCAAAGAGATGTATCCGTCTTTTACTTTGTCCTCGCCAGCTACAATAAAGGTTTTGGCAATTTCATGTTTAGGATCGTAGCGTGGGTTTTCGTACTTAAGAATCTCTTCGCCATTGACGATATGTTTGAACACTCCATTGTTGACATCTATTTCTAATGTCACCCACTGATCACCATGAAAAGTTCTCTTTGTTGTGGCATCCGTGCAGTACGATTTATTTCGCTCACCATTTAGCAAGAAGTAAATACCATTGGCACATATTTGTCCTACAGG
>JAENVX010000142.1 GCA_016650355.1 Bacteroidia bacterium
AAGACCGTTCAAAAAATCCTTGATAAAGTAAAAACCGTTGACCTTATTGGAGGTCTTAAAAAAGAAGTTATCATCGTTAATGACTGCTCGACTGACCTGACCGAAAGCCAGGTACTACATTATATTAATGAAAACAAAGAATTAAACATTCGATACTACGCACATTCTGTTAACCAGGGAAAGGGAGCTGCGCTTCATACAGGGATTGACCAGGCCACAGGGGATTATGTGATCATCCAAGATGCTGACATGGAGTATGACCCCAACGAATATAATTTGCTTCTCAAACCTCTTCTGGAGGAAGTTGCGGATGTTGTCTACGGTTCACGGTTTATGGGTGGCCGCCCTCACAGAATACTTTTCTTCTGGCATTCCATCGGAAATAAAATACTCACCTTTATCTCCAATGTATTTACCGGACTGAATTTGACGGACATGGAAACTTGCTATAAATGTTTTCGCAGGGACTACATTCAGAAAATGTTATTGAAAGAGAAGCGATTTGGTTTTGAACCGGAGGTGACAGCCAAAATCGCTCGTTTCAAAAAAATAAGGATCTATGAGGTCGGCATCTCGTACTATGGAAGAACGTACGATGAAGGAAAAAAAATAAACTGGAAAGATGGCTTTCGTGCTATCTATTGTATTGTGTTGTACAACTTATTCGACACTGACTATCTTAAAAATAAAGACTAAATCTATCTATGATTTAGTCTTTTATGTTTACCTCCCAACCGTTTACTTTAGTTTTACTTCTTTACCACTTAACTGAATACTCAAAGGCTCACCAGATTCCAAAACTGTTTCTGTCTTATCTTTGGATACCTTGACTTTAATGACTCTCCCGCGGAACTCAATCCTAAACGAATAGGATTTCCATTGCACGGGAAGGTATGGATTAAAGTAAAGCTTGTCATCCAGAATTTTCATGCCACCAAATCCCTTAACCAAGCTCATCCATGTTCCAGCCATAGAGGTAATATGGCATCCATCTTCGGTATCGTTGTTATAATCATCAAGGTCAAGACGGGCTGTGCGAAGGTAGAATTCGTACGCCTGATCTTTGTATCCAATCTTAGAGGCAAGAATTACATGAACACACGGTGACAAGGATGATTCGTGAACCGTCATTGGTTCGTAGAAATCGAAGTTGCGCTTAATTTGTTCGTTCGTAAAATCTTCTTCGAATAAATACATGCATTGCAAAACGTCAGCTTGCTTAATGAAACACGAGCGAAGAATTCTATCCCATGACCATTTTTGATTTAGTGGCGTATCCTCAGGATTAAGGTCAGCCACTGTAAGTAATTCCTTATCCAGAAATCCATCCTGTTGTAGGAAAACACCTCGTTTTGGATCTTCAGCATAATACATTTTGTCGGAGATGTCTTTCCACTTTGATGTCTCTTCTATTTCTTTGAAACTAACTTTTGTCGAAATGACCCCATATCTTTTGGCATCTGATTTCTTCACCTGTTCAATAGCCCACATCGAATATCGTAGCGTCCAAGCAGCGAGGTAGTTGGTATACCAGTTATTATTAATATTGTTCTCGTATTCATTGGGACCAGTCACGCCCAACATCACGTACTTATCTTTGTCCGTTGACCAATTAACACGTTGCGCCCAAAACCGAGATATCCCTATTAATACTTCTAATCCAAATTCGTTAAGATAACCAACGTCACCCGTGTAATTAATATAATCGCGAATAGCGTAGGCCATTGCGCTCGTGCGATGCACTTCTTCAAAAGTGATCTCCCACTCATTGTGGCATTCCTCTCCATTCATCGTTACGAATGGGTAAAATGCAGCGCCATCCTTGAATCCCAATTTTTTGGCATTCTCAATTGCTTTTGGCAAGTGTTTATATCTATACACCAAAAGGTTGCGCGCAACTTTGGGATCGGCTGTGCTCAAATAGAATGGAAGACAGTAAGCTTCAGTATCCCAATAGGTACTGCCACCATATTTTTCGCCAGTAAATCCTTTCGGGCCAATGTTTAATCTTTCATCTTCACCCGTATAAGTCTGCGTAAGCTGAAAGATGTTAAATCGTATACCTTGCTGTGCGGCAATATCACCATCAATCGTTATGTCACATTCTTCCCATTTGTGGGCCCACACAGCAGCATGGCTTTCAAAAAGTTTAGTGAAGCTTATCCTGACACTCTCATTCAGCTTATCACGGCAAAGCTTCACGAGCGAATCTTTTTTATGATTCTCTGAAGAAAGAACAGCAGCGTACTTATACACAATAAACTCCACTCCTTCCTTTAGCTCTACATCTACAACGTTGTCGGCATATTTAGCCTTGACGTTTGTAGATACCTTTCCATTGATCAACTTTCCTTCAGCCTCAAATCGATACTCCATACCAGTACATACTTGAAAAAATGTCTTTTTGGTTTGAGCGTTTACAATGGCCCATCCTGCCTGTGATTCCTGGTGTACCTCCTCCCAAAACTTTTCATCATAGTTTGAGTCCTTATTCACTACATCGGCATCTATTGCCAGCGTAATTGATGCTGTTGAAGAAAAATTAATTGGCTTTATTGAATAACGAATAGCCCCAACCTCTCCATCTGCCATGGAACAAAACCGTTTTGAATCGATTTCAACTTTTTTTCCATCGGTAAATGTAGCTTCAAATGACCTATGAAGGAGGCCTTGCTTCATATCTAAAACACGAACAAAATTGGCCACTTTACACTTCGCCAAATCCAAAACTTGATCTCCTATTTTAACTTTGATACCAATCCAACTTGGTGCATTTAAAACTTTAGCGAAGTATTCAGGGTATCCATTTTTCCACCAACCAACACGTGTCTTATCTGGATAATAAACTCCTGCCACATAGGTTCCCTGGTGCGTGTCCCCTGTAAAGTCTTCCTCAAAATTTGCACGTTGGCCCATCCTACCATTACCGATGCTGAATACACTTTCTGAAATTCGATTGAGGTGTGGATCAAAACCTTCTTCGATAATGTACCACTCGTGATGTTTAAGGTATTTCTTCATAAAACTAATTCAAGATCAATATTCAAAATTCAGAGTTTAAAGTTTGAAGGGTAAAATCAGCTGTCTTGGCAATTACAAGGTTTGCCTTTCCCAACTGTTCGGCAGATCCCACGCCAACACATTTCATTCCTGCTGCAAGGGCTGCCTCCACGCCAGCTTCAGCGTCTTCGAAAACAACACATGATGCCGGATCAACCGACAATTTCTTTGCCGCTAATAAAAATATTTCAGGGTCAGGTTTACTATTCACGATCATCGTTCCATCAACAATTGCATCAAATTCGTTTTCAATATTTAGTAGACGTACAACTTTGTTGGCATTTTTACTACTCGAGGCTAAGGCAACTCTAAGTCCATTAGCTCTAATACTCCTCAACATATCTCTAACGCCAGGGAAAATTTCTTCGGGTGTCATCTCATTTAAGTATTCCACAAACCAGCCATTCTTCTTGTTGGCAATACGTTCCATTTCTTCTTTTGATAAGGAAATGCCACCCAAATCAAGAATAATCTCCAACGATCGCATTCTGCTTACACCTTTTAACAATTCATTTTGATCGAGGGTTAAGTCTAAGCCATATTCCTTTGCCAGGCGTTTCCACGCGAGGTAATGGTACTGTGCCGTGTCTACAATGACACCATCCAAATCGAATATGATAGCCTTAATCATGCTAATGTGTTTTAAAAATAAGTTTCCTGAATAAGTTTATCTGTCTCCTCGAGCGATTTGAAAACATTAAATGTTTTTCCCTGAGTTCTTAATGCACCTAATGCATTTCCATATCTCACCGCGCTAATATAATCACGGGGTTCTTGTAATAATCCAAATCCAACGCCTCCCGCAAAGGAATCTCCACATCCTGTTGTATCAATTACCTGATCAACCTTTACGGCCGGCACCATAACCTCTTTCATTTTACCTCGCACTTTGTAGTAAACAAGACAACCTCTTGAATCTACCGTAACACATACGCATTTGACACCAAGGCCAATGCAATGTGTTGCAAATTTAAGAAGCTCTTCCCTGTTGGGTTCTTCAGAAATACTAAAGTCCTGGCGCTCATACTCCTTTTTAAACCAGGACGCCTGGGCTTCTTCTAAATTCATTTTTAATACATGGATATACGGAAGCCACTGATCGCGATCAATCCAAAATTTACGCTGCCGTTCCCCATTGGCTAAACAAGCTGTAGTTGGACCGTGCGCATCAAAAATTACGGTTCCTTTGCTTTTCTTTTTTAAGTACTTAAGTGTGTCTAAAGAAATTTCATAATCGCTGATGGGAATAAAAACAAAGACATCACAATCCAGAATATCCTTAACATCATCTGGCACAATAGGATCCATGAACCCGGTTTGCCGTTCTACGCGGTTATTGACATCCAAAAATCTAAGACTGATAATATCTCCCTGATCGTTTTTAGTGCTGATGTACTTTTTGTTAACCCCAGCATAGCCCTTAAATACTTCCATTACATTGTCTTTATCCACAGTACGCAGATGAACAACGGGAATAATTTCAATTTGCTCCCCTGCCAGAACGGACAAAGCAATTACGGGATGCGCAACACAGCCCCACTTTTGTATCAAATCGCCCTGATGGGTAACAATGTGATCGCGTGGGATTGGTCCGAGGATGGCTATACGTTTCATACACTAAAGTTTTAGTTTCAGGTATCAAGTCTAGGTTTCATAGTTCAGATTCAAAAATATTTTTGTTCTTTGAATTGAGATCTCAGTCATTATACTATTGGACCGTTAAAAATGCCGCTCCAAACACGCCAGCACTATCACCAAGCTTAGGTTTAAGAATAGGCGTATCCAACCTGTTATTAAAAATATACTTCTTTAAAGATTCTTTTCCGTCTGTATAAATAACTTCAATATTACCAACCCCGCCTCCAATTACAATTACATCCGGATCCAAGATATTAATAATAACACTTAGTCCTAACCCAAAAAAATGACAAAGGCGTTCAATTGTTTGTTGAGCGTGAGGATCAGTACCAGCCTTATTCAGCTCATTGATTTCGCGCATACTTTTTCTCTGACCACTTATTGAAGTATAGTATTTTTCAAGTGCCGGGCCAGCCAATATTTTTTCAACACATCCGCTCTTGCCACAATAACATGGCCCACCAGATTCATCTAAAAAATTATGTCCCCACTCTCCTCCTATGCCTTGCAAACCGTTTATAACTTTCCCATCCACTACAACACCACCACCCACTCCCGTTCCCATAATTACGCCAAATACAACTTTGGCATTTGGAAATTTCTCCTTGGCAATTCCCATGTTAGCCTCGGCTAGGGCAAAGCAATTGGCATCGTTAGCCATAAAGAATTCGACACCCAACATATTCTCGAGATCTGTTTTAAGCGGCTTCCCATTGAGGCTGGTGGAATTGCTGTTCTTCATCAAACCTAAGCCCGGGTCTAGTGTACCTGGTGTGGCAATGCCAATACGTTTAGGTTTATAGCCGGCTGATGTTTCCATCTTTCCCACTAACCGCTTTATTTGACCAAGAATGTGTTCGTATCCTTTATTGCCTTCTGTTGGCAAGCGATCGCGAAACAATACTTTAGGATTCTCTGCAGAATTTAGAATAGCGCCTTCAATTTTTGTTCCTCCCAAATCAATACCCCACAGATTGTTATTCATGCTCAATTACTTGTTAATATTTACAGATCAATAATTCAGTTCTAAGTATAATCAGAAACCACAAATTCGAAAAATATATTTTACTTAAACATCGTAATGTTATTTATTAACGTATTAAGCTGATCTAATTCAGAAGATAACTTCGCTTCACTCCACCTTAGTTTCCATTTCATCTCATCCGCAATAGCAATTTTGAAGTTTTTTACAGAAGTGATATCGAAATTCATGCGACCTGTCCTCCTGACAAAAAAATCCTGTAAGGAAGAAATCATTTCATGTTGGATACAAAAGTCTAACTCTGCTTTAAGTAATGTAAGTTCAGGATTTTCACTGTACTCTGAAACTAAATCTAATATTTGATCAGATTGACGTCCATAGTTTTCAACCAAATATTTTGATTTGCCTTCAGGGAGCCCAAGTTTATGAAGTCGTCTGGTCACTAGAACAGTGTAACTCTTCACTGCAACAAAGTCTACGAAGTCTGAATGCGTTAGTTTTATCTTATGGGTCATACAAGGCATAAGACTCATACTCTCAAAATTCTTTTCAATAACAAGATCAACTACTCGCTCACCCATTTTTCGATACCCAGTCAGCTTGCCACCTGCGATTGAAATTAATCCAGAAGGAGATTCAAATATTTCATCTTTTCGTGAAAGTTCTGATGCCGATTTTCCCTCTTCATGAATAAGCGGACGCAAACCAGCCCAGCTAGATTCTAAATCTGGCAAACTCAAATTTATCGAGGGGAAATTGGTATTAACCGCAGCAATTAAATAAACAGCATCCTCACGGGAAGTGTAGACTTCATTCTTATCACCAGTGTAATTCGTGTCAGTTGTTCCTATATAAGTACTTCTACCACGAGGGATTGCAAAAATCATTCGGCCATCGTCTACATTAAAATAAATTGCCTGCTTTACCGGAAATCTTTCATGGGCCACTACAATATGTACTCCCTTTGTAAGGTGCAGGCTCTTGCCCTCCTTCGACTTATTGGTAACACGTAAATCATCCACCCATGGACCTGCTGCGTTCACGATGCTAGTTGATCGAATATCAAAAGAGTTTCCAGATAATTGGTCTTCAACTTTCACGCCAGCAACCGCTTCACTTTTGTATATAAAGTCTGTTGCTCGCGCGTAACTTAAAATGGTAGCCCCATGTTGCACAGCAGTTTTAATAATTTCGATCGTAAGCCTGGCATCGTCAGTTCTATATTCTGCATATATGGCACCTCCCTTTATATCATCTTTTCGAAGTAAGGGCTCATATTTTAACGTTTGAAGTTTAGTAAGCATCCTTCGCTGATCCTCTGCCTTCACTCCTGCCAGGAAATCATACATTTTTAATCCAATAGAAGTAAGCCAATACCCCATACCTTGCTTCTCGGAAAGCGGAAGCAACATCTTTTCGGGTACAACCAAATGGGGAGCAAGCGAATGGACAACGGCTCGCTCACTTCCGACTTCTTTTACAAGACCAAATTCAAGTTGTTTTAGATAGCGCAATCCACCATGAATTAATTTGGTAGAGCGACTGCTGGTGCCAAACGCAAAATCATTTTTTTCAACCAACGCAACTTTCAATCCGCGCGAGGCAGCATCCAATGCAATGCCAGCCCCTGTGATGCCGCCTCCAATAATCAATAAATCGAAATTATTGGATTGTAATTTGGAAACTATCGCTGGCCGATTAAAAATTGAAAAACTCATTCTTATCCACTAATGTTTTAAACTGTGCGAGACAAATCAAAAATCCAAACTCTTAAATCTAAAATAAGATCAATCAACCCAACCCTTAGTCCTTTCCACAGCCTTCAACCAACCTTTGTAAAGCTTAGTCCGGGTTGGTTCATCCATCTGTGAAGTAAACCGTTTCTGAATTCTTCTATTCTTTATAATGGCTTCCTTCTTCCATAATCCAATCTGAATGCCAGCAAGGAATGCAGCGCCCATGGCTGTGGATTCAATTACCTCCGGAAGTTCCACTTCCGATCCTAAAATATCAGCCTGAAATTGCATGAGAATATTATTGGCACAAGCGCCTCCATCCACTTTTAATATCGCAAGCTTTACTCCCGCATCTTCCTGCATGGCGTTAAGAACGTCTTTGGTTTGATACGCCAATGACTCCAACGTTGCCTTGATGATGTGATCTTTTCCTGTATCACGCGTTAATCCAAATATCGCTCCGCGCGCATACATGTCCCAGTAAGGAGCACCAAGCCCTGCAAAAGCTGGCACGACATAAACTTCATTGGAGCCCAAGGCTTTCGCTGCAAAATATTCTGAGTCTTTGGATTGATCAATGATGTGAAGGCTATCGCGAAGCCACTGTACTGCCGCGCCCGCAATAAAAACACTGCCTTCTAATGCATACTCCACTTTACCTTCGAGTCCCCAGGCAATTGTGGTAATCAATCCATTCTTTGAAAGCTGAATTTTTGAACCGGTGTTCATCAGCATAAAACAACCCGTGCCATAGGTGTTCTTTGCCATACCTGGTTCGAAGCAAGCCTGACCAAATAAAGCAGCCTGTTGATCACCTGCGACTCCTGCTATTGGGATTTCTGTTCCGTGAAAGCTCCATGATCCAAAATTAGCCGCGGAAGGTTTTACCTCAGGCAACAATGATTTAGGAATATTTAACTCCTTCAAAAGTTTATCATCCCACTTGAGCTCGCGGATATTATACACCATTGTGCGAGATGCATTAGAATAATCCGTTACATGAGATTTGCCACCTGTTAATTTCCAAATTAGCCAGGTGTCTACTGTCCCAAAAGCCAGTTCGCCCCTCTCTGCCTTATGTCTGGCGCCATCAACATTGTCTAAAATCCATTTGATCTTGGTCCCAGAAAAATACGAATCGATTACAAGTCCAGTATTCTCTCTGACGTAATCGGTTAATCCTTTTGACTTTAGCGCTTCACAAATGGTTGCTGTTCGTTTATCTTGCCATACAATCGCGTTATAAACAGGTACACCCGTTTTTCTATCCCACACAATTGTGGTTTCACGTTGGTTCGTGATCCCAATCGCAACAATAGAAGATACGTCAACTGCATGGTCAGCAATTAGTTTATTTAAAACTCCAGATTGTGAACTCCATATTTCTTCCGGGTCATGTTCAACCCATCCCCCCTTGGGAAAAATCTGCTGGAATTCTTGCTGCACAATTCCTTTGATAACACCTTGTTCATCAAAGAGAACTGCCCTTGAACTTGTTGTACCTTGATCGAGGGCGATAATATATTTTGCCATGATATTAAATTAGAAGACGAACTGATAAACGAGAGCACCTAATAAGCCGCCAATGAAAGGCCCAACTACAGGAATCCAGGCGTAAGACCAATCAGAATCTCTCTTACCTGGGATTGGTAAAAAAAAGTGAGCAAGACGGGGGCCCAGGTCACGTGCAGGGTTGATTGCAAAACCTGTTGTCCCGCCAAGACTTAAACCAATAGAAACAATAAGTAAACCTACTACAAGAGGATTTAGGCCTTCGGTAAATTTATTGGCACCGATGAATAATATTGCGAGTACTAAAACAGCAGTGGCAATGACTTCACTGATTAAATTGTTTAAGGTGTTTCTAATTGCTGGCCCTGTTGCAAACACAGCAAGTTTAGCAGAAGGATCAGGTGTGTTTTTCCAATGCGGCAGGTAGTGCAGCCATACTAAAATCGCACCCACAAATGCCCCGGCAAATTGAGCTAAAATATAACCTGCAACTTGATTAACAGGAAAACTTCCGGTCATAGCTAAAGCCAATGTAATGGCAGGGTTCAGGTGTGCTCCGCTTATGGAGCCTACCGCATAGATCGCCAATGTTACAGCCAAACCCCATGCTAAACAGATAGTAAGCCAACCGGCATTTTCTGATTTTGTTCCCTTCAATACTACACCAGCTACTACTCCATTACCCAAAACGATAAGGATCATTGTACCAAAAAATTCAGCTAGGTAAGGTGACATAGTTAACTAATTAATAGATAAATTTTAACTTTAAATATACAAATGAAAGCGGTTTCCGATCCTATCACAGAATAAGAATTAGTTGATTTATACCGAAAATAGCACAGGACCAGATCCTCTCTTTCACGCTACCGCTACATGCGTGGACCATCCAGTTGAAATGGGTGAATTTTTGCCAAACTTCCGTTACATGAATAAGTAAATTCTGCTGAGAGACTTCAATATTTTTCCTGGCGTTTTGATGGTTACTCGAAAAATTTCAGCAGTGACTAAACTCAATGCTGACTTTAAAAAAAATTAGATACCGTCAATCAAAAAAATCAGAATTTCTTCTCATTCAATGAGTAACTTTGAGGCAAAATTCGTTAGAACAACTCTGCCATAATCCGACTTTAATCGTTCATGTTTAAGATGATTTTCTCAGCAAATGATTAAAGTATTCAAGTTTCTATCAATTGTCATACTTTGTTGTTCCTTCCAGCTTTGTACCGCTCAAAATGAGTGGGATAACCTTCCCTGGATTGTAATTGGGGACTCCACTGACTTAAATGAAAACCCAAATGCAATCTTAACTGGTTGGATCAAAATAAAAGGGACTGAAGAGCCCGTATCGCGTGCTTCAATATCACTAGAATTGTTCAAGTATTTTGACTACACAAATCAATTCGGAGAATACTATCTGGAAATGCCCAAGGGGAAATATCGACTGCTGGTGCGGCACGTTGGAATGAAGGCGCAGTATCACAGGGTTAATATTCTTTCCAATGGAGTATTGGATATTGAGTTGGAACCTGGATCAACTATACTAGATGAAATTGTAATAAGCTCCCGACCAATTGATAGCAATATAAAAGGCTCCCTTTCAGGTATAACAAAACTTAGTATTCAGGAAGTAAAGACTTTGCCGACTCTCATGGGAGAAGTGGATATATTAAAAAGTTTACAACTGATGCCCGGGGTCAGTAGTGTAGGAGAAGGATCTTCGGGTTTTAATGTGAGAGGAGGCAGAACGGATCAAAATCTTGTACTGCTAAATGATGTGCCAATATTTAACACTTCACATGCCTTGGGGTTTATCTCTGCTTTTAATCAGGATGTTGTAAATGATTTTAGTTTATATAAGGGAAATGTTCCTGCAAACTTTGGTGGCCGGGCCTCATCCGTTTTGGAGGTTACCACCAGAAGAGGTGATTTTGAAAAGTGGAAATATCAGGGAGGAGTTGGACCAATATCAAGCAGATTTACTGCTGAAGGACCTATTAAAACAGGCAAGACCTCTTTGCTCCTGGCAGGCAGAACTTCATATTCCAACTGGGTTTTGAAAACGGTGAGAGATCCCAACGTTAAAAAAAGTTTACTTTCATTTTATGATGCTTTTACATCTCTAAATCATCGCTTCTCTGCAAATAGCACTGCCGATGTTACCTACTATACAAGCAAAGATTTCTTTCAATTCTCTAACCAATTTGGTTACACTTGGGATAACTCAATCGTAAATGCGAAGTGGAGAAGTTTTTCAAATCGAAAAGCTTCTCCAGTAACTTCCTTCTCGTACGGTCATTTCAAGAATACTCTATTTGATCCTTCCGGTGTTGAAGCTTCGCAGCTATCAAATACCCTTAACTATTTTCAATTTAAGGAGACAGTCAATTACGCCCCTGATGAAAAACAAAATATTGTTATAGGAATTGAGAGTGTAGCCTATATACCAAAGCCTGAATTGCAAACTGGATACAAGGGCAACCCCAATATTCCATCAAAGAAGGCGGACAAAAATAATGGTATCGAATTTTCTGTTTTTGCCAACGATGACTATCAAGTTTCAGAAAATTTTTCTTTTTCAGCTGGGCTCCGGTATTCCCATTATATCCACGTAGGTGCAGAT